>JBMFOW010000047.1:0-11360 GCA_049969455.1 bacterium
AAACTTATTAAGCAAGCAAAAAATTGTAAAAAATAAAAATCTTAAAGAAGTTTAAATGAGAATAGTGATTTTAAAATAAATTATTTTAAAATAAATTAAATAAATATAGCTCTAAAAAACTGAATTTAGATCCATTTTATTAAAATCTTTGAACTTTACTGCTAAAACTTAGCATTACTATTTTTACTCTTAATTACATATCACAAAGATAATTCTATTTAATTTTTAGATTAATTTTTAAGGGATATATCTTTTTTTATATATGTTTTCTTATAAATTATTTAATTAAGGGTTATTTTATAAGAGAAGATATATTAGCAACAAATGGTTGATAAGTTTTAATTTTAGAATTATAACCTAAACCAAGCACATACTCTCCATTAGCAGATACTTTCCTAATTTCTACTAAATAAGAATCCCCTTCTAAATATTGCTTATATTCTTTTTCTAAATCTATTACTTTATTATTAACATATACAAAAGGCTTTTCATAATTATTATCATTAGGATCCTCAAAATACCCCACTACTACCCTACCATCTATAGAAATAGAATATGCCTTAGAATTTATATTATTACTAAATATTTTCTTTAATTTCTTATTTTCAAAAGTAACTGCATTACTTTTATCATTTTCAATAATGTAACCTACTGATATATTGTTATTAGACATACCATAAAATTTGCCAGCTTTGATACCAGATGGAATATCTAATTTATTATCTATATATACAAAAGGTATAGTAGAATTTGTAGAATCATCAGAGCTACCAGAATTTTTTATATAACCACTTAAATTTTTATTATCATTAATCGAAAAAATATAAGCTTGATCATAGTTTCCAAAATATAAATTATCTAGAGTATCTAATTGCTTAGTTTCAAGATCATAGATAAACGGTTTAAATTCTTTTAATTCATTATAGTACCAACCAGCTATGTATTTTGAATTATAAGAAATAGATAATGCTTTTCCCTCATAATCGATTATTTTATTAATTCTATTATTATTCCACATAACAGGTCTTGAAATTCCATCATTATCTAAAGCCCAACCAACTAATAAACTATCTCTAGATCCTCCAAAAACACAATTCTCTAAACCCCCTAATGTAGGTAATTTTACTAATTGATCCTGGTTAAAAAATACTCCAAAAAGTACATTCCTTTTATATATGTAATACCCACTTAAAAAATTACCATCATTAGAGATATAGTAACCAAAAAAATCTAAATTATATTTATCAACACCATTTAGAAGAGGTAACCACATGAATTCTTTTTTCATTTTAGCAAAAGATATACTAATTATTAACATAATAAAAATACTAATAAAAAGAACAAAATAATAAATAAAAATCTTTTTCATTAAATACCTCCTTTTATTTTTGGCTAATTTTTCAATAATTAATTAGGTACTTAATTTAAGATTCTACATAATTAATTTTAATCCTTTTTAGATTTTTCTATTAAAGTATCAACAATTTTAGCAGAAGATAATACTCCAGGTACCCCACCTCCAGGATGAGTACCTGCTCCAACAAAATATAAATTTTTAATATCTTCTGAAAGATTATGTGGTCTAAAATAAGCTGCTTGCATTAAATTAGGCTCAATAGAAAATCCACTACCTAAATAAGTATTCAATTTATCCCTAAAATATATAGGATCAATCATATCAATAGCAACAATTGAAGATCTTAAATCAGGTAAGTAATTCTCTTCTAAAAATTTTAAAATCTTATCTTTATATCTTTCTCTCTCTTTTTCCCAATCAATGCTCGCTTTAAGATTAGGAACAGGAGATAAAACATAAAAAGTTTCATAACCTTCTTTACAAACACTAGGATCAGTATATACAGGTCTATGTATATAAAGAGAGAAATCTTCAGGTAATTCCCTTCCATCAAATATATCATAAATTAACTCTTTATATCTTTTAGTTAATATAATATTATGATGAACAAATGGTACATCTTTATAAACTTTATTAACAGCAAAATAAATAACAACTAAAGACATACTATACTTTGTAAAATACTTATATCTAATATCAGAATTTCTAAAACTTCTATACTTTGGATTTATTAATTTCATATAAGTATATGGAGTATCAGAATTACAAACTATATAATCAGCAAAAAAAGTTTTAGAATTTTTTAATTTAACACCTTTAGCTACTCTATTTTCTATTATTATTTCTTCTACCTCAGAATTAAAATAAAAGGTACCTCCTAATTCCTGAATAAGTTTAACAAAAGCATTAACAAGGGATCTAATTCCTCCTTTTAAGGTAAACAATACCCCATTCTCTTTCTAAGGAATGAATTAAAGAATATATACAAGAAGCTCTAAAAGGATTACCACCTATCAAAAGAGGATGAAAACTAAAACATCTTCTTAAAAACTCATTTTTAATTAAACTAGAAACAAAATTATATACCGATCTATGAGCTCTAAACTTTACTAAATTAGGAACTATGCTAAGCATATCAATAAAACTATTGAAAGGTTTAATAGATAACTCAAAAAAACCTTTTTTAAACATTGGATAAACAGATTCTAATAATTTTAGATAACCTTGCTTATCTTCTGGATTGAATTTTTCTATTTCTTTTAATACAAATTCTATATCTCCATTGTAATCTAAATAATTTTTATCATAATTAAATATTCTATAATAAGGATTAACTGGAATAAATTCAACATAATCTTTACGATTTTTTCCAGCTAATTCAAAGATTTCATCAAAAAGAGGAGTAGCAGTAATAACAGTTGGTCCACCATCAAAATAAAAATCCCCAATTTTAAAAGTATAAGCTCTACCTCCAGGAGCATCTAATTTCTCAAAAATTAAAACTTCATAACCTTTAGCTGCTAATCTAGCTGAAATAGCAAGTCCTCCAAAACCACTTCCTATAACTATTACCCTTTTTTTATTCATTCTAATCCTTCCTTTTTCTCGACTTTTTTTTATTTTTCTTAAACTCTAATTTAAAGTAATTCTTTATTTTTTTAATTATTTTTTAATAAGAAAACTATATAAAGCTCTAAAAATTATTTTTACTTTATTAATATTACTAACTTTAACTCGATCTTTAAAAACATCATAATTCCTATTCTCTACTTCTTTAAGAATATATTTATAAAGTAAAGAAGATATGTAAACAGATAATTGAGAATCTTTATTTAGATAATTTATTCCTAAAATTCCTTCATCGTAAAATCTATTAGCTCTACTAATTTGGAATTTCATAAAATTTATCCAATTTTCATTAACTATTCCTTTAGATATTTGATATTAGATATTTGATATTCTGTTACATTAAAATAATCCATTTCATCCTTAGGTAAATAGATCCTATTTCTATTATAATCCTCTTTAATATCTCTTAAAATATTTGTTAATTGTAATCCTATTCCAAGTTTTATTGCATAAGGTACAGCCTCTAATGAATTGAAACCTAATATATACATAGACATTAAACCAACAGTAGAACCCACTCCATAGCAATATTTAGCTAACTCTTCAAAATTAGAATATCTTGTTTTAGTAAGATCACTTCTTAAAGCTTCAAAAAGATCTTCAATAAATCCAAAAGGTATATTATATTTTTTACTTATATAATCCCAAGAAACTATAAATGGATTATCAAATGATATATTATTATTATAAACTTTCTTTAATTCTAAAAAAAAATTATTTAAATCTTTTTCCTTAGAATTAGAATCTCTATCGGAATCCACTATATTATCACTTTTTCTGCATAAAGCATATAAGGCTCTTATTGCTTGTCTTTTTTCCTTAGGTAAAAAATTAGTTGCAGTATAAAAAGTATAACTATTTTCTTTTATTATTTTATCATATAAATTAAATATCTCATTAATTTTATCTTGATTAAAATTAATTCCTTCTGATTCAAAATTTTTAAAATTGGTATTATTTATAGTTGATAATGACTTTTTAGTTAAATCATCTATTATTTTGTGATAATTATATGAAAATACTTCCATAAACAAGACTAAACAAATAAAAAAAAGAGTTAGGTACTTAGAAAGACAAAATTAATCTAAAAAATAGAAAAAGATATAGATTTTCTCCTTTATCCCCCACTATATTAATAAGTTTCAATAAAAAATAAATAAATCCTTTGAATTAGTTTTTATTTTCTTTCAAAGAGCTTATTGATATGATTAAAATCTATTTTAATAATTGCATTCCTACCATGGGGACAAAAATATGGATTTAAAGAATCTAATTTTAAAATATTTTCAAATAAATAATTTATTTCATTTTCAGATAATTTATTACCTGCTTTTATAGCAGATTTACAAGCAAAAACAGAAACTATATCCTTTAACAATTTATCTTTATCTAACATAGATACCCCTGTAATCAAATTAAGTAAATCCAAAAATATTGATCTTATATCAAAATTAAAATTAGAATAATTACTGTTAAATATATAAGGATACCCTTTTAATATAATTTTTTTATTATTTATTTCAAAATCAAATCCTAATTCCTTTATAATATATTCAATAGTATCTTTACTATTTAGGATAAATTCAACAATATTATTATCAATATCGTCAAATAAAATTTCTATAGGTATTAAAATCTTTTGAGTATGTAGATTAATCTTTTTTATTAAAGAAGTATATATTATTTTTTCATGAGCATTATGCTGATCAACTATATAAAAGGCTCTATCATAATAAACCATAAAATAAGTATTATCCCAGTAATATAATAACTTATAATCTAATTTAGAATCAGCTTTTAAATTACTTAATTCCTTTAAATCATTTAATTCTGAAATTAAATCTTTTTGATTAATTTCCTTTTTGTTAATTAATAGTGATTCTTTTTTATTAATTTCTTTTTTATCTTGTTGTCCTTGAATTTTTTCTATTTTTTTTACTAAATTAGAAATAAAGGAAGTTATAGAATTATCTTGTTTAAATAAACCTTCTTTTTCAAGATTATATAACTTACTTAAATCGTCTGGTTTTTTTTTAGATTCATTAGTTATTATTTCATTATTTCTTGAATTAACATTATTTTTTAAATTAAGATACCATTCATTAGGAGAATTTTTATTTATTTTTTCCTCTTCTTTATTTAGGAAAACTAAATTAGTTTTGATTTTGGTATTTATAAATTCTTTAGTAGCTTTTTGTATTAAATTTTTTACAAATATAGGCTTTAAAAATCTCACATCAAATTTCCTAGGGTGTATATTAACATCTACTTCATCTGAAGGTAATTTTAAACTAATTACACCTTCAATATAATACCTATTATCTAATACTTCATCGAAAATAGACTTAACCATTTTGACTAATGAATAATTACTATCACCTACTACCCTACCATTTACATAAAAATATATACTAGAACCAACTTTTGATTTCTTAACATTTTCTTTAAATACATTAGATAAAATTAATAAAACTTCATAATTTTCTATATTTAATGAAAACTCATCTAAATATATGTTTTTAAATACATCTTTTACTCTATTTATTAAACTATCAGTAGGTAAATAATTTAATACCAATTTATCATCAATATATAATGAGAAAGCGACATTATGATTTATACAAGCTAATTGTTTAACTACATTTATTATATTATAATTTTCTACTTTACTAGAAGAAATAAAATTTTTTCTAACTGGACTATTAAAAAATAAATCAACTACTTTAACTATAGTTCCATGCTCAAAATAGTTAATAGGTTCTTCTTTTAAATAAATAATCTTACCTTCAGAAGCATATAAAGTATAAGTTTTATTTGATTGATCAGTTTTTGAAGTTATATATATATTAGATACTTGAGAAATAGCATAAAGAGCTTCACCACGAAATCCAAAGGTTTTTATATTAAGTAAATCTTTTTCAGATTTTATTTTGCTAGTAGCATATCTATTAATAGTTAAAGGTAAATCAGATTCTTCAATACCAACTCCATCATCTCTAATTTCTATTAATTTTAATCCACTATCTAAAATCCTTATTTTTATATTCTTAGAATAAGCATCTAAAGAATTTTCTACTAATTCTTTTACAGCATTAGCAGGTTTCTCAATAACTTCACCTGCAGCTATCTTTGAAAAGACTTCTTCAGGCAATTGTATTATCTTAGGCATATAGCTCTATTAAATAAAAAATAACCAAATATTTTAATATCCTAACTTCCCTTGTTATTATAAAATTCATTATATATAGATTCAACAGTTAATTTAACATATTTAGAAGGAATCAATAAAGATATACTTATATGAGAATCAGCAGCTTGTAAAATAATTATCTTATTTTTTAATAATGCTTTATTTATTCTGTTCATTATTCCTGGTTTCCCTCTTATTCCATAACCTATAATACTAACTTTACTAACCTTACTTAATATCTTATAATCTACTTTCTTATTGTTATCTTTTAATTGATTATTAAAATCGTCCATTATATTTGAAATAATTTTATAATAATTTTTATCTACGACAAATGAAGCCTTTCTATTAAATATGTCTAATATAATAAAATCTAAGCTTATATTTTTTTGATTAATTTTTGTTAAAATATAATCTAAATAAATAGGCAAGTCTTTTTTTTCTTTAGGAAAAGTTAAAGAAAATTTAACTATATCTTCTTTAACAGATATATTAGTAATTAACCTATTTGAATTAAAATCATTACTAACTAAAGTTTGATTATCTGAATTAATAGATTTAATAATCAAGGGAATATTATAAGAATGTAAAATATTAACAGCATCGTTATGAACAACTTGAGAACCATTATAAGTTATCTCTGTTAATTCATCATAATTACAATAATCAATAGGTAAAGGATTATTTATAATATTAGGGGGTGCTGATTTTAAAGAATCAATATCTTTTATTATATACACTCCTTTTAAATTAAAATAATTTTTTAGTTTTTTAGCCAAGAAAGCAGCAGTTATATCACTACCTCCTCTTTTTAAAGTAGTTAAATATCCTTTTAAACTAACCCCCTGAAAACCACAAACTATAGGTATATAATTATTATTTATTAAATTTAAAATACCCTGTTCTTCTATATCAATTATGTCAGCATCTACAGGATTTTCTGTAGTAATTATTTTAGCTTGAAAAGCATTTAATGGAATAGCTTTTACTTCATTATTTATTGAATTTATAGCAGCTGCTAATAAACCCGCTGATATATTCTCCCCACAACTTATTACAAATGATTTACTTATTTTTATTAATTCATTATTTAAAATATTATCATAAATAATATTATTAAAATTTTTTAATAATTCATCAGTAGAGTAAGGATAAGGAGATCTTCCAATAGCAGAAACCACTACTACTAAGTTACTATCTTTAAATTTATTTATTATATATTTTGCAATACTTGATATATCATCTTTTAAAAATACACTACCCCCTACTTTCAAAATTACTAAGTCTTTTGATAAATTTTTACTTTTACTAATTTCTTTATTTAATAACATTTTTTATTTTATATTGTTTATTTTAATTTTTATTATTTTATATTTTATTCTTAATAGTTTATTCTCTATAAAAAATCAAAAATCCTTTAGATTTTATTTATTTTTTTTATTTATTTTTTTATAAATGTTTTATTTTTTATATCCATTTAATTCCCAACCCAAAGGAGTTTCTATTATTTCATTAATAACAACAGTATCTCCTTCAGTTGGTTGTAATTTAAATAATAAAGTAGATAATGGATTAACAAAAGATATTTCCAATTTATTACCTATTCCCCTACCCCCCATCGTTAAATCTTTAGTACAATATTCTTTTAAAGCGTTATAAACATTCTGCTCTAAAACTAATTCTATTTTATTATTATCTTTAAGTCTTAAAATAACGTTTTTAAGCATTTTATCAAAAATAAGAGAAGCGGCATAAGGTCTAATAAAATCAAAAACAATAATATTTTCACCTATCCTATTTAGTATCTCTGGTCTATTAATCCTAAATTTAAAATAATCAACTATGAAATCTTTTACCTGTTTTTCAACTAAATCATAATCCATAGAAGGATCAACTCTAACTATTTTATTTCCATTAGCATCTATATCATATATCCCTAGATTAGACGTAAAGATAATAATACACTCAGTAAAATAAACAGTTTCTCCTCTACCAGAAGTTAGCCTACCTTCATCTAAAATTTGTAAAAATATATCTAAAATTCTGGGATGAGCTTTTTCTATTTCATCAAATAAAACAATAGAAAACGGATTTTGTTTAATAGCATTAGTTAATTGTCCTCCTGCATCATATCCCACATAACCTGGAGGTGCTCCTATTAATCTTTGATCAGTATGTTCCTTAGAATACTCAGACATATCAAATCTAATATAATTACTTTCACTACCAAAAATCAATTCGGTTAAAGCTTTAGCTAACTCGGTTTTACCTACTCCAGTAGGTCCAGCAAAAAACATAACCCCTTTTGGTCTAGATGAACTAATACCAAATTGAGAACCAGATAAATTAAAAAATGATCTCCTTAAAATCTCAACAGCTCTTTTGATAGCTTTATCCTGTCCTTTAACTCTCTTTTTTAAGATTTCTTCAGCATTAAGAATATCATCTATACTTAATTTAGCCCAAGGATTATCTATTACCCCTACTTTATATCTCCTTATAGCTTCATTTATATTATATATATCTATCCCTTCTTTTTTAGCTAAAGAAACTATTGAAATTATTTCATGATTATACATCTTATAAGTCTGATCTATAAATAAATCTACTATCTCTCGGTATTTTTTTTCATCATTAATTAATTCATTATATCTATCAAGTCTTTTAATTAAAGATTTTATAACTATTTTCCTGGATATATTATCAGGTTTAGGAATAGTTATTATCTTTACTTTTGGATTATCTAAGGTATACCAAGTAGGTAAATCAGTTTCTTTATCTATTAATATAAAAACTGGATTATACTTAGGATTACTAATATTATTATTAGGATTATTAGTATTATTATTAATAGTTATTATTTTCGGGATACTTAAAAAAGATAATCTAAACATTTTATATAAAAATTCATTTATATCATTTTGAGCAACTTCTGGTAACCTAGAAGCAAAATTAATAATTACACTAATATAATTTTCTTTTGAATTAACCATATTTTCAATGGCTTCATAAGCCCTAAATAAAACAGCTTTAACAAAACCTTCCTTATCTGGACTATCCTTTATATATTTTTTAAATAATTCATCACTACCTTTTAATTTTTTAAATCCAAAAACAGGCTCAAATAATACCACTAACTCATACCCCTCTTGCTCATTCAATATAGTAGATAAATAATCAATTAATTTCATTGTGGTTATAACTTTTTGTGAATTTTGATTATCATTTCTTAAATTATTATTTAAATTATTATTACTTTGATTTATATTCTGATTTATATTTTGATTTATATTTTGATTTACACTTTGATTTACACTTTGATTTACACTTTGGGAATTAGTTAAAGGAATATTGATTTCAATAGGATAAACATCATATATATTACCTTCTAATATTATTTGGGGTTTAACACTAATAAATCTTATAATTTCTTTAGTCCATTTTGGGTATTCAAAATTAACATAATCTAAAGATGTTTGTTTTTCATTTAGCTTATCTTGAGTTAAACTTTCTAATTTAGTTTCTTGTTTAGTTTCTTGCATAATTATCCCTCCCCTTTATATATTCCCTATTTGTTTTTTCATTAATTCAATAAATTCTTTATTATTTTTTGTTTTTTTAAGGTATTCAATTATTTTAGGAGTAGCTTCATCAACATCTAATTTACTTATTAATCTTCTTAAAGTCCAAACAACATTAATAGTTTCATTATCTAATAATAATTCTTCATGACGTGTTCCAGATTTATTAATATCAATAGCAGGAAAAATACGCTTTTCACTTAATACTTTAGATAAATGTAATTCCATATTTCCAGTACCTTTAAATTCTTCGAATATAACTTCATCCATTTTACTACCAGTTTCTACTAAAACAGTAGCAATAATAGTTAAAGATCCTCCATTTTCAATTTTTCTTGCTGCTCCAAAGAATTTTTTTGGCCTATAAATAGCAGAAGTATCTAAACCTCCAGATAATGTTCTTCCAGTAGGTGGTAAAACTAAATTACAAGCCCTAGTTAATCTAGTTAAGCTATCCATTATAATTAAAACATCTTTACCGTTTTCTACCATGGTTTTTGCTTTCTCTACAGCTAATTCAGTTACTTTTAAATGTTTTTCAGGTACTTCATCAAAAGTAGATTTTACAATTTCAGCATTTATAGAACGAGATATATCAGTTACTTCTTCAGGTCTTTCATCAACTAATAAAGCCATAACAAAAACCTCAGGATGATTTTTATTAATAGCTTGTGCAATCTTTTTTAGTAAAGTAGTTTTACCAGCCCTTGGAGGAGCAACTATTAAAGCACGCTGTCCTTTACCTATTGGTGTAAATAAATCTATTAACCTTAAGGAAATATCATTGCTTATCTCTAAATTGAATTTTTGATTAGGAAAAATAGGGGTTAATTTTTCAAAAGGAATCCTTTTAATAACTTCATCAGGGGTAAGTCCAGATATTTTAAAAATTCTTTGTAAATTTTTATATTTTTCACCTTCTTTAGGTAATCTTGCATATCCAATAATATAATCTCCTTGTCTTAAATTATATTTCTTTACTAAATTTAAAGCAACATAAATATCATCAGAAGAAGGTGCATAATAATTAATTCTTAAGAAAGCGTAATTTTCTAGAATATCAAGCTCACCTTCTACTCTCTCAAATCCCATTAATTTAGCTTCATATTCTAATATTTCTTGTATTATCTGCTCCTTTGAACTCTTAGAATTAACTTTAATTCCTAAAGTTTTAGCAATATCTATTAAATCCTCTTTTGAAAAATAAAATAAATTTAAAGATAAATCAGTATCGTTTTGTAAATCTTTAATATCTTTTATACTCATATTCCTATTAACCCCTTTTTATTTTATTTTATTAATCCACTTCTTTTAAAACCCTTAATAAAATAAAATTTTTTAAACTTAAAAATATAAAAATAACTATAATTAATAATACTAAATTAAATAAAATTAATGAAATATAATTTAACTTAGGAGAAGAATTACTAAAAACAGAAAATAAATAAATTAATTTATTTTGATTAAAAGAAGAAATAAAAATTGTAATAATTCCTAAAAACATATTAATTAAGTTCAAATAGTATTTATTTTGTATAGTTAAAGCAAACAAAGCTAAAATGAAGGAAAGAAAAATAAAATTTAAAATAATCGCTAAAAACCA
>JBMFOW010000048.1:0-11312 GCA_049969455.1 bacterium
GCCCAACTATCAAATTTAATGTTTTCAGGGAAAAACAATGGAGCAGATAAAAACAATAGAACTACAAAAATACTTATAACTATTAGTAATTCTACCAATGAAAACCCCTTAATAAATTTTGCTCTACCCATAACTCCTCCTAATAAAATAATTTATATAAAACTTTCTAATCTTACCTGAAGATTTCTATTACCGCTTCTAATTCTTGGACTCTCAACAACTATAATTAATCTCCTTAAACCAAGATTATTAGTATAATTTCCATTATCTTGTATAGATATACTAACTGTATAAGAAAGGGTCCCAACATTGTGTTGAAAATTTCTTTGACCAGCAGCTTGGCCACGAGGTAAATAAGAATATACCTCCATATAGCTTTTAGCAATACTTAAACAATTTAAATATTCGGTTTGCCTATAAGTAGATACTACTAAGTTAGTCAATCCTTCTATAACCAAAAATAAAGTAGATACTGATAAACCTACTACTACTAATATCTCTATTAAAGTTATTCCTCTTTTTTTAATATTTTTATTTATTTTATTTGGAATTATTTTATTTATAATCATATTATCTTACCTCTTTCCAATTTACTATCCGCATAGATCTTGAACTAGAAATATAACTTAAAGATATACCAGTTATATTAATAGAAGAAATTAAACCAGTAGTATTATTTCCTGTTAAATCAGTTACTTGTCTTCTCATAGAGTCTGGAACTATTACTTCAATTTTATATACTAAAGAAGAACCTTTCATTTTAGAGGTAGTAGTATCAATCCAAACTCCTTGATTAATCCTGTATTGTACAAATCTAGAATTAGTTGGCCAAAAATTGAATTCTATATTTAAATTACCATTAATAGGATTAGATAACTGATTAGTAGCAACCCAGATAGGATTACCATTATTAAAACTATTAGCCATATAGACCCTTATATCATAACCATTAGAATTACCACTAATATTCATAGTAGCTTGTTTAATATAGAATCTCCCTCTATTATAATTAAAAGCATCTTGTTCAGAACCTACTAAAGATATAACATCCTTAGATTCTAAAATAAAATTATCAGCATTAATAAAATAAGAACCTACTTGTTCAAAAGTAAATAAAGTTTGTGCATCATTCCCATCAGTAGCAACAATATCAAAGGCACTAGGATTTGATAAATTAATAATAGATAACCCGTCAAAATCAGCATTAGAATTATTTGAAGTTAATGCATACTGACCTAAAAAGAATCCCTTAAATTTTGTATTTACCCTATTTCCCTGTACAGTTGAAGAGTTAATAAATGTATATATCCTACCACCTGGTTTGGCTAAGGTAGCATTCCTGTCTGTAAACTTAATAGAATAATTATTAATATTACGAGGAGAATAATTCCAATTATCAGTAGTTATACAAATATCTAGTTTTCCGTCTTTATTAAAATCTACTAACGATAAATTATTAGCTGCACCCACATACTCAGGATTAGGGCTATTATTATTATTACTACCATCTCTTTGAGTACTAGGGCCTTTATAACTAACAGATTCTACTACATTTGTATCTCTATTAGGATTATTTTGATTATCTTTAGAATATAAAGTAATAATATTATTACTTAAAAATGGTGAATTATTAGTAGTATTAGGACTAGAATTAGAATTAAAATTAGGATTACCTTTAAATATTTTTATATCAGGACTATCTGTATTAGCTACAACTAAATCAATTGTCCCATCATTATCTATATCTCCTAAATCTATAACCAAATTCCCATTTTTTCCATTATTAAATCCCGTAGATAAACCAGTTTGACTAGAAGACATTATTTTAACAGGATTACCAAATGTTATCGTATTAGATCCATTATTAGTAGTATTAGGTACATACCAAATATTTCCATCAGCACCAGCTATTATTAAATCTTCTTTACCATCATTATTAAAGTCAATAGGAACACGTTTTAAAACCCCATTTTCATATTTTAAAGCTCGCGATTTAACTGCATCAGAAGTCCATTGAACATAAATTTGATTCCAAGAATCATTCCGATTAGAAGTAGTAATAGTATTAGGTTGATTAAAACTTAAATTCCCTGTATTATCTATTCTACCACTTATACTATATGCACCACTTATTTTAGAATAAGCGTTATCAGGTTCGTTAGAACCAATAACAAATATATCCGGAATATTATCGTTATTAAAATCTCCAATAGTAGCAGCGTTAAAATCATGATTTATATCACTACTACTACTATAATCAGCTATTTGAATAACGTTGATACTATTTCCTTGTTTTTTGTATTTTATTTATTTTTTTAGTATAAGTTATACCTATACCATAAGAAGGAGTTAAAGTAGGATCCCATAGGATCATAGCATTATAATTTCCTCCCGGGTTAGTTAAAGAGGGCGAATTGAAATTAAAATCACTAACAATTTGAGAAAATCTTAGAGAATACCAAGTACCATTATATGAAACAAACCAAGCATTAGGAACTCTATTATTATTTAACAAAGCATAAGCATCCTTTAATAAGCTATTATTAAATACATTATAAGGATAAATTAAATTAGCAGTTGAACCACTAGGTAAATTAATATTTGAAGAAACTAAATTGTTAACCCCTAAAAAATTAGAATAATTAGTTATATAAGAATTAGGAATTGTATTAATATAATTAGGGAAATTAGAATCTAAAAAACCTGGAGCATTCTTTGTAACGTCAAGCCCAGCACTCGAAAAATTAGTAAATCCCAAAATAATCAAAATAATAAATAAACTTAAAATAGTAAAACGAAATGTTAGTCTATTAAATATTCTAAAATTAATTTTCATTTTTTCCCCTCCTATTTAGTTTATAATCTACCATATATAATTATAATTATTTTTTTTAAAAAATCAAGTATTTTAAGAGAGATTAAATGTAAAATGTTTGTAAATTTTGTTAAATTATTGTTAAAAATTATTTACAATTTTAATAAAAATTATATAAAAAATCTAAAATATCTCAGCTTATAAAAGCAAAGTTTTTTTTGAAACTATAGCTCATTAGAATAATTTATAAACATCATTACCTTTCAACTCATTCTTTAAAGGCCTTAATTCTAGGTTTTCCTTCACTGCTTTATTATAATATCCTATTGCTTGTTTATCAAAATTTTATATATCATCAATTGCAGTAATTCATCTACAAATTGTAAAAAACTAATACTTATTCTAGTTAAATTAAGAAAAATAAATAATTAAAATAGCATTAGCAACAGTAAATTCTTTTTCATGAGAAATACTTACCTTAGCTTCAAAATCTTTTATATCCTTATTAAAAAATTTTGAAATTTTATCAAAAACACGATATTTATCTAAAAAAATAACATTATTATTAAATACAGAAACTGAGTTAAAATTAACTTTAAAAGAAAGAGATTTAGTAATAGCTTCTTTAGCAGCAAACCTGCCCGCTAAAAACTCTATCTTCCTTTTATAATTAGAAATTCCATAATATATCTGAATTTCATCAACACTTAAAATTTTTTTTATAAATTTTAGATTATAAATATTTTTAGAGATTCTTTTGTTATAAACAATATCTATACCTGTGTTTATAAATATACTTTGATTTAAATTCATTTAAAAATTATTATTTATTTTCTTCTATCCAAGTTTTTTTAAGGATTTCAGCTATTTCATTAGGATTAGATTTAGCAACATTTTCTATTTCACTAACAAGAGTCTTAAATTCAGCATTCTCAGATACATTTTCAGATTTGTTACCTAACTTATCAGTAGTTAAATCAACAACAGTATTAGAAGTAACTTCTTCTTTTTGAGAATAATTAGGAGCTATATTAATAGCCATCCTATCATAATTTAATTTATTTTGTTTAAATAAGAAAATACCGATTATTCCTAAAGCCCCTATAGCAGCCACAGAAGCTAAAAATATAGCTACAGATTGAATAGGTAAAGTATTATTTTTAACAGGAACAACAGGTGGAGCAACTGTAACTGGATTAGAAATCACATTATTATTACCTGCAAAAAACGGTAAATTAACAACAGCTATACTATCTCCTCTTTCTTCTTTTAATCCAATTGCATTTTTAATATATTGTTGTACTTGAGCTTTAGTAGAATCAGATACATTGTTTAAAGCTACTGCTACAGATATCCTCTTAATAGAAGAACCTGGGTTCTTAACTACTTCAGTAACAACTTGATCAACCTTTTGATTAACAATAGTTTGTTGCTGAATTTCACTGGCATTTTCTTTATTTTTATCTAAGGCCCCTCCTTCATATTGCTTAGTTTTTTTAGTTTCTTGTTTAGATAAAACCTTAGAATTAGGGTCATCAGGTAGCCCGTATTGTTCTCTATATATCTTTATTTTATCCCAATCTAATTCAACATCAACAGTAACAGTATAATTTCCTACACCTAATATTTGATCTAATGACTGAGCTAATTTAGAAGCATACATATTTTCTACCTTTTGTTTAATACCAAATGTATCCTCAACAGGATTAACAGCATTAGGATTTAATATTCTACCATTAACTACTAAAGAAATATTATTAGCGTCTAAACCTTCTACAGAATTAGCAACAGTTTGAATAATAGCATTAGCTTCTTCATTAGATAAAGATTTACCTGGAAAAGTATTCAGTATAATAGAAGCTTTAACTGGTTCTTTATTTTCAGAAAGTGGATCATTTTTGGGGATAGCTAAAGATACATTAACATTACTAACCTTATCTGGATAAAATTCTTTTATTTTAGAAGAAAGAGCATATTCTGTAGACTGTTTTATATAATTTTCCCAGGATTCTTTAGTAGTACCTGGTGGAGGTGCTTTTAACTCAGGAGCAACATTAGGCTTTATAAAACCTTGTTTTATTACTTCAGTATAAACTTTATTGTGATATTTAGGATGTATATAAACTTGCCCTAAGGCATCATCTATTCTATATTCTTTTATTCCATTATTTTCTAAATAATTTTTAACACTAGCTAATTGAGCTTTATCTAATTTACCACCAGGATAAAGCGGAATATATTCATTAGATTTAGAATATAAAAATATAGTAATCCCAATAGCAATAATCAAAATAATAACAACAGCAATAATAGCTTTTTGAGTATTATTGAGATTCTTAAAAGTTTCAAGTAATTGATTAGGACCAGCAGCAGCTGGTGCTCCAGCTTGTGTTAATCTAGTATTAGATGCGGTAGGTCTTGTAGGTCTTGTAGAACCTGGTCTTACTGTCACTAAATATCACCCCTTTTTACTCTTAACCCTATTATATATTTTAAACAAAAATTAAAAAATTCCCCATAAAATACAAAAAAATTAACATCTTTTTTACAAAAATTAACACAAAATATTAAATTAAATAAACTAATCTTGAACAGTAGCTAAATTAGTTTTAATTTTACTTTCATCAAATATTTCAGATAGTTTGAAATTAAAATAATTAGAATATTTATCTAATTTATTTATTACGTATTCCTTAGCAAACATATCTATTTTATCTTTAATAGTAATATCTAAATTACTAATTTCATTTATCAAAACTGCTTTAATTCCTTTGTTTTGAAAATAATCTTCTAAAACCTTTAAAGCTCTATTAGTAGAAACTAAAATAATAGCATATGGCTTATATGAAGAATAATATATATCCAAAAAGAAAACATTATGAATTTTAAAATCATCATTAAGAAAAGATATAACAATAGGCTGAGATAATTCATTATAAACTAAATTTTTACATACTTCAACTACATCTAAATATACCTGATTAGTCTCTTTAAACTTTTTATAAACATACTCAGCTAAAACTATACTATCTGATAAAATAAGATTAGAAACTTCAGTTAAAGTTAAGATTTCTTCCATTCTTTCCTCTTTTATATTTTTTCCACAATGAAAACACTTAATACCTATATTTTGATTAAGAATATCTAAATTAGAAGCCTGAATAATCTGCCTACCAGTTTCTTTACATATAAAAACATATTCATTAGATAAAAATTTTTTAGCCAATAAATCCTGTAAATCTTGTTCTTGAGCATCAATTAATTTTATTAAATCACTTTTAAACAAAGAAGTACCTACTTCTTTTATCTTTTTTAAAAATAAATAACTTTTAGTATCTAAAAAAGGAATATACTTCATTAATTCTTCATTTATAGATATTTCACTAACAGGATTAAATAAATTAATCTCAGTCTTTAATATTTTAAAATCAAATTCAATATTCTTATTAGTACAGAATTTTTCAAAAACTTTTCTATAAGCTTCAAATATTTTTAATTCCTCTGATTCAGTATATATAAAAAACAAATAAATCTTATTTAATTTAGAAAAATCTACTAAAAAAACTGTTTTATCTTTAACAAAAATCTCTATATCTTGTTCAAAAACTATATCCCTTTTTTCATTAGAAAAAGAAAATAATTTATATAAATTAACTTTAGTAGAATTAATAACAGGACTCCCTAATTTAGAAAAATAACTAATAACCTCAGATTTATAATTAAATTCTTGATTTAGATTAAAAATAGCTTCTATATATTTCATTTAATTCACCTCCATTAGCTTTATACCCAATTCTTTTAGTTGATTAATATCAACTTCTGAAGGAGCCTTAGTAAGTAAACAAGTACCACTTTGAGTCTTAGGAAATGCTATAACTTCCCTTATACTACTATATCCTAGTAATAAAGCAATAATTCTATCAATTCCAAGGGCAATACCCCCATGAGGTGGAACCCCATATCTAAATGCTTCTAACAAAAATCCAAACTTTTTATTAGCTTCCTCTTCATTTATACCTATTATTTCAAATATTATTTTCTGAAATTCAATATCAGTTATTCTTATACTACCACTAGCAACTTCTACACCATTTAATACTAAATCATAAGCTAAAGATCTAATAGATAGAACTTCTTTAACAAATCCATCATCATAAATTATATTAGGATCTTTTTTTAATTCATTATAAATTGTATATACTTTAACCTTATCTTCTGGTAATACATTAGTAAAAGGATGATGCTCAGGAGCTATTCTTCTTATAATTTTATTACCTACTTTTTCTTCTTCTACTTTAAAAAGAGGAAAATTATCAACCCAAAGAAAATAAAAATCCTTTACTGGCCTTAATAACTTATTTTCTATTAAATAATTCTTTATTAATATTAATTCATTTAAATAATTTTTCGAAGAAATAATAAAAGTAATATAATCTCCACTATTAAAATCATTTTCTTTCCTTAAATAATTATCTACCTCATTAACATCAACAAATTTCACTAAACTCCCCTTAAATTCATTATTATAAGAAATAAAATATAAAAACTTTAGATTATTTTGTTTTAAAAATTCATTAAGCTTATCTAATTCCCTCCTAGTTAATACTAAATTTTTAAAAAATACATAATAAGTTTGATCAATATCAAAATTCTCATCATTTATATTTATTTTAATAGAATTATTCCATTTTTTAACAGGATAATTATATCTTAAATCAGGTTTATCAGAATTAAAATGATCCATAGCATAACTATAATCAATAACATCAAAAGGAATATTTATATCAAATCCTAAATTATTAAGAACATAATCTAATAAATTTTCAATTAACAAGAAAATATCTTTTTTAGAGATAAAAGACATTTCTATATCAACTTGGGTAAATTCTGGTTGCCTATCAGCACGTAAATCTTCATCTCTTAAACACTTTGCTACCTGAAAGTATCTATCTATACCAGAAACCATAAGAATCTGTTTAAAAAGTTGAGGAGATTGAGGCAATGCATAGAATTTTCCAAGCTGTAATCTTGAAGGTACCAAAAAATCTCTAGCCCCTTCAGGAGTAGGCTTAGCTAATAATGGAGTCTCTATTTCTAAAAAATCCTCATTATCCATAAAATCCCTTATATACTTTATTATCTTATGCCTAAAATACATATTTTTAAACATCTGTAATCTTCTTAAATCTAAATATCTATATTTTAATCTTAAAGATTCATCAATTTTTAAATCGCTTATATCTTTATAATCTTCATTAATCATAAAAGGTAAAGGATCACTTTTAGAAAGAACTTTAACATCTTTAGCAATAACCTCAAAATTCCCCGTAGCCATATTAGGATTAACATTTTCTTGTGGTCTCTCTTTTACTATACCTATAACTTCTAACACATCTTCTAATGATAATTTATCTAATTTTAATTCTTTAGGTACAACTACTTGTACTATACCCGTTCTATCTCTTAAATCAATAAATAGAATCCCTCCCATATCTCTAAACCTATGAACCCATCCATATAATTTTACCTCTTGATTAACATATTTTTCATTTATTTTTCCACACCATATTCTATCTTTATAAGTATAATCTATTTGTTTTAACATAAAATTCTTACACTCCCTTTTTCATATTTAAATTTATTACCTAAATTATTTTTTTTAAATTATTTAATAAATCATTATAAGTTTTTTCTAGAGAAAAACTAATAACTCTAACATCAGAGATAGTAGTCATAAAATTATGATCTCCTATAAACCTAGGTAATATATGAAAATGTACATGATTTTCAATACCAGCCCCAGCAGCTTTACCTACATTAGAGCCTATATTATATCCATCCATATTATAAGTAATTTTTAATATTTTCTTAGACAAAATTAATAATTCAAAAATATCATCTCTTTCCTCTTTTGTTAATAATTCTATATCATCAACATGACTATAAGGTATAACCATTAAATGGCCATTTATATAAGGATACTTATTTAACATAATAAAAGAATAAATAGATTTATATAATACTAAATTTTCAAAAGATGGAACTACATTTTTAATTTCTATATCATTATAATAACAAAATATACATTTATTAGATTTTTGATTATTATAATTCATTAAATATTCTCCTCTCCAAGGAGCATATAATATTTTCAATTCCTTCATTTTTAATTTCTTTATTTATTTTATTTAGTTTGCTTATATTGAGGTGGTATAATAATATCTTCAGCAGGTTTCTTTTCCTTTATAGAAGTATCAAATAAATCGTCAGATAATCCAATATTAACAGAAATATTTTTTAAATATAAAACCCAAGCTAATTTCTTATTATTAGGATTATCATAAGAAAAATTATAAATAAGGATCTTAGTTGGCCAAGGTCTTCCATCATTTATATAACTTATCCCTTTATAAATTACTTCTATACCAGTTTGCTCCTTAGAAAATGGATAAAAAATAACTTTAAATGGTAAATAATTACTAATATCTAAATACATTCTATATCTTTCATACATCTTAGAAGTATCAATAAAGCTAATAACAATTAAATTTTTTCCTTTTTCTTGTCCAATTCCTCCTTGCTCATAACCAACTACCACAGGATACAAAATTTTCTCAACTTCAGGATACTTTAAAAGAGGGAAAAATGGAAAATTAACAACTAAAGGATACCTATTATCTTTAGATACATTTAAAGGATAAGGTGCATCATTTTTAAAAATAACTGTATACTCACCATCTTTGATAGTAATTAATACTACACCTTCCAAAGCGGAATGATAAACAAATTCAGTTTCTATCCTTAAATAATAAGGTTCTTTATAAAATATCTTTCCTTTACCAATTAGAGGAATATCATCTTCTTTTGCTGCTATTTTTTTAGAATCCTTTGATACCTCTTGTGCTCTAAATTCATAATCTATAACTACATCCTTTATTTTTGTATATTTTCCAACATAAACTTTATTAATATAATCAAAAGCTGCATTATAAGAAAAATTATTTAATTTAAAAATAAATAAACTAATTCCTAAAAATAAAAATAAAACTATATATTTAAAATATTGTTTTACCATAACATTTAAATTAAATTCTATTAATAATAAAAGATGAAACACTAAATATAGCTTGATCTATTTCATACCAATCATATAAAGATAAAAATTCTTCATTATAATCAAAATAAGTATCTCTTGGAGTTCTAACAACATTAGAATCCATTAAATATTTATCTTTATAAAATAATTTAACTTTGTAAATTCTATCAGCAACACCAACAGGAATATACATATTACCTACTAGCTGTGTACTATCCATTATCATATGAAGTAATTCATTTCCATTAGTTAAATCAAAAACTTTTAAAATTATTTTTTCAAAATTATTATTTACTTCCCAATAAGCAAATATCCAATAAGGATCAATAGGTAACAAATAAACATAATCTTTATTGTATTTATAAGGTAATTCCGTAGTTAAATTCTCTTTAGTTAAACTTTCTGAAGATTTATTAAATATAATATTTTGTTCAAAACTACTTTTCAAATTATCCTTAAAAGAATAAACAAAATCTAAATTTATCCTATTTTCATTAAATAAAATATTATTAGTATCTAGCTTTAAAAAATCCTCATTTATATTATCTAAATTTTGTTCTTCTAAAACTTTAAACCACCTATAAATTGTACTTTTAGAAATTTTATATTCTTCAGATATCCTTTTAATACTCCAATTATCTACTTTAAATCTATACCACAATATTTTAGCTAATTCTGGTAAATCCTTTTTCTTTCTCATTTTCCAAATATAACCTCCTATTTATAATTTAATTTATAATTTAATTCATTTATAATTTAATTAATACATCATTAATAGAATTTAACTTAGCTTTAACTATACCTATCATTAATCCCACTTTTCCATAAATTATTACTATATTATCCTTAAAAACCCAACTAAAAATTATACCCTGCTCCATTTCTTCATAATAATTATTTATATCTTTTATAAATTTATTTAAACTATTTATATAATCTAAATTTAATTTACTAAATATACTATTTTGCTCAAAATAATCCCCAAAACTCATCCCTTTAACAATAACAACACCATCAACCTTAGGATTATTTATAATATTAAAAATTTCATTAGCTACTCTATCTAATTTCTGATCTTTATTAAAATTTAAAACACTTTTTTCCTCTAAAACTATTTCTTCTTTTGATTCTTTTGTTTTAATTATTTTTCTCTCTATCTCAATTGAATCTTCTTTATTAAAAGACTCTATAAAATCCTGATTTTCAATCATTGAATCACTATAATTATCAACATTTAATTGCTCTTTAATTAATTCAACTTCTTTTTCTTCAGTATTTAAATCAAGATTACTTAAATCGGAAACATCCAAATTAAAAACATCTAAATTAGCATTATCCAAATTAAAATCCTCTAAATTAATATCATCCAAATTAATATTTTCTAAATCAATACCTTCTAAA
>JBMFOW010000049.1:0-11193 GCA_049969455.1 bacterium
ATAAAATATAAAAAGCTATAACAAAATTAATTAATATAATTAATAATTTTATAATTATTTCAAACATAAATTACTAAGTTTTTAATAAATTAGAATTAATAAGAAATTGGTTATAAAATTCCAGATCTTGTTTTTTATCAATATTAAAAGCTAATTCTGCATAATTAGTTAAAATAGCATGAGCTTTTATATTAAATAATTTATTAATCCTTTCCTCTAATTCCAAAACTGTTAAATTTTTAAAAATAAGTTTAAAGATAATATCATATCCAAAAATTTCAGCTAGTTTTAAAGGTTTCTTTCTATTTTCTAATAAGTTTTGTAATAAATTTAAAAAAATATTAATAACATCTTTTTTAATAATAAATAAAGAAGTACCACAAAAAGAATCGTTTTTTAACTTAACAAAAGTCCTTAACTTAGAAGCTTTATTAGAATATTTTACCTCATAAACTTCTTTACTTACAATAGGGAAAAATAAATCACCTTCAATATAATCTAACCTAAAGATAATATCATTTATAGCTTCATATGAAACAAAAGGAGTATCAGTTGCTACAAATAATAAATAAATTTCAGTAATTTTTATTTCATTTTGTTGATTATCATCTTGTTGAGAATTTAATATTCTATTTAAAACATTTTTTATAGTATCAATTAATTTTTCTCCACTTTTTATTATCTCATACTTAGATAAATAGTTTTCAATATTATTAAAAGAATCTATTCCTTTAAGATAATCCAAATAGTTTTCAGGTAAAGTAATAATTTTTTTTAATATTTTATCTTCATTATATTTAGAAAATATTTCAAATAATTTTTCCAATATAGTTAAATTAGAATCTTTTAATTTAATAAGTGATTTTAATTGATTATCTAAAAACCCACCACTAAGTAATACTAAATAATATTGTTTAGGATATAAAGGATTAAACATAATTTTGAATTAGTAAATTAAGTAGTAACTTCTACCATCCATTTAAGATAATCTAAATTACCTGCTTTAATATCAAGAGCAATTATTTCAGGAACAGTATAAGAATGATATTTTTTTATAGTTTCTTCTAATTGTTCTAATCTTTCTTCAGTGGTTTTTATAATTAATAAAGATTCTTCATAAATTTCTACATTATCCTTCCAAGTAAAAATAGATTTTAAGTTATTAATAATATTAACACAAGCAGCAAGTTTATTATTAATTAGTATTCTAGCAATATTTTCTGCTTCTATTGTATTAGGGCAAGTAACAAATACTACTTTAAAAGGAGAATTTTGTAAATTATCTAGTTTTTTCATAGTAAAGTAATATTAAGAAGCTGGGATATTTATATACCGCCTACCCAGCAAGCGGATTTTTAATTTACAATTAAAAAACAAAATTTATTTCAAATCAGGTAACCTCTGTATTAAATCTTGTAATCTTTTAGACATATCTATTAATTCTTGTTTCATTACACCCTTTAATTTATAATATTGATAAATCTTATTAGATAAATCAGCTATAAAATTTAAAGTAGATAAGAATAACTGCTCTTCATTATCATTCCAGTTTCTTTTATAATCACTCTTAGCTAATGATAACTCTAAATTAATATTAGACAATTTTCTTAAATAATTATCTATTTCATTTAATAAATTTTCATCTTTAGTATTTAAAAATTCCCTTAATTTTAAAAGAATTGCATTAATTTGGACTTTATATTCTCTAAATTTACTATCTTCAATACTTATATTTTTAATATCATAATCCAATGCTAATAAATAATTTAATATCAATTGATTTAATGAATTTACATAAGCAGAAATTAGATTAAAATTTTTATTTTTAACAATACTTTGTAAATTATTTACTGTTTTTTGGATTTCTTCATTTATTTTATTTAAATCTTGTTCCATAATTACACCATTTTTTATCTTTCAATATTTTATAAATTAAATTAATAAATTAATGTTTATGAAGAGGATTTAATTGATGATCTACAAAATGCTTAATAAATTCAACAAATTTATTTTCAGGTAAAGCACCTTCAATACTATCTTCAAAAACTTTTTGATCCTTTGTTATTAGCTTTAAAACAGTCTTAGGAACACCCATTATATTATACTTAACAGCATAATCTTGGAATTCCGAAACTTCAACATTTATAGCTTTTATATTTTCAGAAACTACAGAAAACGCAGTAGAACTAATAGTCATAATTGGACAGTATGGACAAGTAGGTGTAACAAATACCCATAACTCTAAAATCGCTTGATTATTTTTTAACATATTATCTACTTCTTTTATACTAGCTACTGTTCTATCACTTATAGGTAACTGATTATTAGAGACCATTAAAATAGAATTTAATAACCAAGTAAATTCATAACCAGCAGGAATACCTAAAAATTTAAAATTATAATCTTTTTCAGTTCTTAAAAGTATAGCAGGCAACTCCTTATTAATACCATACTTATTAGCTAAATCAACATCAACTAAAGGATTATAAACAACTAACTTAAGATTATCTAAAGTCTCAGTTAATTCCTTTAATAATTGCTCAGTATCTGGACAATATTCGCAACTTATTTTTTGTGAAAACAACAATACTTCAGTAGGTTTATTTAAATTACCAACTTGCTTTTTTATTTCTTGTCTATCTTGCTTACTGATAAACATAACTTACCTCCTTTATATAATATTGCTGTAACAATTTATATTCCGCTATTACAGCTTAGCGGATATTCTTTTAATTTATTTTTATATTACTTATTTTATTTTAATGCTCTATTTTATTTTACTGTTTAAAGAGTCTATCTCTCTTTTTTTCCCCTAAAACTTATTTTAAAAAACTTTATAATCTCCAAAGTACATTAGCCCAAGTAAACCCTGCACCAAATGCAGAAAATAAGATTAAATCACCCTCCTTAATAAAACCTTTTTGAAATGCTTCATAAAAAACAATAGGTACTGAAGCAGCAGAAGTATTAGCATATTTATCTATATTATTATAAACCCTACTAGAATCTATCCCCAGATTTTCCACAATTCCATTTATTATTCTCAAATTAGCTTGATGAAAAATATATAATTTTATATCATTAGGCTTTAAATTATGTTTATCTAATAATTCTTTTATTTTAGTTGGTACCAAAGTAATAGCAATTTTAAAAACTTCTCTACCAATCATTTTCAAATACCTATTATTCAAATTTTCACAAGTAGGAGGTTCTTTAACTCCACCAACAGGAATATATATTAAATTAAATTTATCACCATCAGTACCAACATTAGCATCAATAAGACCTTTATTAACTTCATTATCACGAGATAAAACAAAACTACCAGCACCATCTCCTAATAATACACAAACAGTTCTATCAGTCCAATCAACTAATTTAGAAATAGATTCTGCACCAACCAAAAGAATATTTTTATATACTCCAGATTTAATTAATGAACTAGCAGTAATTAAAGCATAAACAAAAGCAGTACATCCAGAAAACACATCCATAGAACCAGTATTATCTCCAATTAAATTTGTTTTATTTTTTAATTTACCATGTAAAACAGAAGCAGTAGAAGGAATTAAATAATCAGGAGAATTTGTAGCTAAAATAATTAGATCAATTTTATCTATTTCATTATTTAAATTACTAATAGCATTTAAAGATGCATTTAAAGCTAAATCTGAAGTAGTTAAAGAATCCTCAACAATATACCTATATTTTATTCCCGTTCTTTGAGTTATCCATTCATCAGTAGTATCTATCATTTTTTCTAAATCAAAATTAGATAACCTTTTAGAAGGAATATATATACCTAATGAAGATATTTTAACCCCAAACATAGTAATTTTCCTTTAAAAGAAATTTTTAAAGAAATCAGATATCTTTTCAATTATATTTTTAACTTTAGTAGATTTAACTATATTAATTTCATATTTATTTCGTTTATAATCTTGATAAATTTTATCTACAAAAATTTCAATCATTCCATATAAATTAACTAATCGATAATCATCAAAATATTTTTGATTAACCTTAAAAGTATTAGTTCTAATTTCAAAGGTATTATATATTATTTTATCAATTCCTTTAATACTAGCACCACCACCAACAACAAGTATATTAGAAATCAAAGAATAACTAAAAGAATTAGCTAAAGCAGATTTAAGTAATTTAGCTATTTCTTCAATTCTTGGAATAATAACAGTATCAACAAGTGATCTAACTTGAACTTTTTCTTTTTGAACCACACTAGAATTAGAATAAAAAAATGGGCTAACTTCTTTATAATCATCTTCTTTATATATTTTAGAAATATCAATATCTAATAGAATATTTTCAGATTCTTCTAAGCTAATACCCAAAGCAAAAGATATATCTTTTAATATATTCCTAATTCCTCTTCTAATATAAGCTTTAACATAAGGAGTACCTTCTAAAATAACTACTATTTCAGTTATACTATATCCAAAGTCAACAATAGCTAAAGGAGGTAAATCCTTTAATTTCTTAGAATTTAAATTACTTATAGCTTTATTATATGCTAATACATTAGGTATAAAAAATAAAGAATTTTTAGAATTTAAATTAATATTATCATTTACTTCAAAACCTAATTTTTCAAAAGGTTTAGTTATATTTTTTTTATGATCACCTTTTATAGATGAAATAAAAAGCTCTATTTCTAGATTATTCTTAGCAGTTAAACCAATTGGATTATAAGTTTTATCAACAGAATCAATAATAAATAATCTAGGTAATATAGAAATAATATTTTCAAAATCTTCAGGTAACGCTACTATAGTATCTGCTTGGATTTTTCCTATTTTAGTTTTTTTAGTTAAATAATCATCTAAGAAACTATGAGTTATCTCTTGGTTATTAACATCTATTTTTAAATTATTTACAACAGAATACAAATTAGTACCACCAACTGATAATAAAATAATATCTATATTTTTATTTGTTTCTTTTTTTATATCATCAAATAATGAATTAATAAAATCTTCATACAATGAATAATCTACAACTCTTTGATAATTTATTCCTTCAGTATCAGCTAAACCTAAAGCTAAAATTTCATAAAAATTACTATTTTCTTGTTTATTACTATTATTATTTTTTTCAAAAGTACTAGAATTTTTAAAGTAGATTTCAGATAATTCTACAAGACAATATTTAGTAAATCTACTACCTATATCTAAAAATAAAACATTAGACATACTTTTTTATAAATTACTTACTAATATAAATTTATACTCTTATTAAAATATTTCCTTTTTTTTATTTTTTAAAATTTAAATAGATATATATTGGATAGGTTCATCTATATTAGCTAATTCTAATAATTTTAATCCTTTAGAAATTAATCCATTAGTAGTAGCAGAATCTTCAGGGAAAGAAGCAATAGACTGTAAAATAGTACCATAATCTATTAAATTATTATATAACCTGTTAGCAACTATAATAGCTTTTGATTTATCAGTATGAGGTAAAAGTAAAATAAATAACTTATTAGACCTATCAAAAGTAGCTAAATCTATGCCAAATCTTATATTTTTTCTTATATCAGTTCCTAATTTAGATACTATATTGTTTATAATATCAGTATCAACTGCTTGAGTAAGTATAATAGCTTTTAAAAAAATCAAAGCCATAGGTAAAGAATATCTTCTACATCTTTTTATTTCCTTATCTAAATCAAACATAAAATCATTATAAGTATACAAATTAGTAATAGGATCTATTCTAGGTTCCCTAGAAGAATCAATATTTTTAACTTCAGACTTAGATTGATCTTCAGCAATATTAGCAATAGTTACTCTATTTTTTCCATTTTTTTTAGAAATATAAGCAGCCTCATCTGCTTTTTTAAATAAATCACTTTTATTTTTAGCATGAATAGGATAGGTAGCTAATCCAAAAGAAGCAGTTATTATATAATTTTCAGGTAAGGTAGGGTATTTATAAGCACTAATATTAGCTCTAATTCTTTCTGCTATTTTATAAGCACTATCTAAATCAGTAAATGGTAAAACAATAACAAATTCTTCTCCACCCCACCTAGCTGCAACATCTATTCCATCTCTTATATTATTCTTAATTATTTTAGCAGTTTCTCTTAAAACCTTATCTCCTACCAAATGACCAAAAGTATCATTAATTTTCTTAAAATTATCTAAATCACAAACTATTAAAGATAAAGGTTGAGAATATCTTTCCGCTCTCTTTAATTCATTTACAATTGTATTTTCAAAATATTTTCTATTATATAACATAGTCGTTTCATCTACTATACTTGATTCATGAAATATAAAAGAATCAATATGATTAATTATCCTAGGAATTATTACCCCTATTTTTTGATTAACTTCTATTATTTTCAAAAAATTTAAAGAATAAGGGAATTTCAATAAAATAATCCCTTTTAAAATCCTTTTATCAACTATAGGTATAATATAATTAACTCCTATTTTGATAGCTCTTTCCAATAAACTAGGAAATATTTCGTTAAACATATTATACACTCTATTAGACAGGCTTTTAATAGAAATAAGCTCAGTAGATATCAATTTTTTTTCAATTATTTCTCTTGAATCATAATTAACAAGTATCTGAATCTTTTTTAATTCATCAGGAACATTCCCATAATTAGAGATAGTATATAAAGTATTAGAAGTAGAATTAAATAAAAGAAATGAAATAAACTCAGTATTAGGAATTAATTTGGCTAAATTTCCAATTAAAAGGGAACATAAATATTCTAAATTATCAGCTTCTTCTGCAGCTTTATCTATCTGCCTTTGCATTAATATTAATTCTCTTTGAGAATTATATAAATAAATTAAAACAGATAAAGCAGAAACTACAAGAAATATTAGTAATAAAAATATAATTTTTAATAAAAAATCCCTTAATTCTTTTTTCATCCTTTCTTTAATTTTATAATCTAGAATCTCTAAACTTTGATTATATTTTATTTTTTTAGCTAAATCTACATATTTTAAAGCATCTTTTAAATTATCTTGAATAAAAGCTATATTAGCTAAATAATAATACCCTTCAAATTTAGCATTATCATCAGTATTATTTATTAATTTTTGATTAATAACATTCTTAGCTTGATCAAAATTTTTAAGCTTAATAAGTACCTCAACATATCTAGAATAATTTAAATATAAATTAGGTTGTAATTTAATCATTCTTTCTATTATTTCTTTAGCTTTATCATATTGTTCAGCTTTATAATAAGCATTATACAACTGATAAAGATAATAACCAGAATTGGGTAATAAATTAACTATTTCTTGATATTGTCTTATTCCATCATTATATCTTCTTAAATCTACATAAATTTGAGCTAAGACTCTTCTACCTATTACGAAAGTAGGCTCTATTTTTACACATTTCTCTAAATAATCTATTGCTTTATTATTATCACCTAAAGTAAAATATAAATTCCCCAAAATATAATAACTTATATAATTTTTATCATTTCTATTTATACTTAGTTCTAAATATTTTTGGGCATCTTCTATATCCGAAATATTAAAATAACAATAACCTAATAACATATAATAATCAGAAATTAATCGATTATCTTTAATAGATAAACAATAATCTTCAAATTCTTTTAATTTATCAATTGCCTCTTGATACTTTAATTTTAATATTAATTCATTATAAATTTTAGTTAGAGTTATATCTTTATTTAAAAAATTTAGATCTACAAATTTAGCTTCATAGCTACCTATCATTGGATAATTTCCAGCTATTATTGTTTCAAATATAAAAGAATAAACTTTAATTTTAAATAAAATAAAAATAAAAAATACAAATAAAACTATGCTAATAAATCTCCTAAAAAAAAATGAAAAATTAAAATTAATAGATATCATACTTTTTTAACATTTCTTTTAATTTAAAAGAATAGTAATATTCATCATTATCCTTAAATAACTCTATCTCTTTATAGAATAATTCATAAAACATTTCCAATATATATTGTATATTTTCGTATTTATCTATATTATCTAACAAAATCTTCAAAATATGATTATAATCAAGATTATCTATTTCTTTTAAAAAATATAATTCTAATATAAACAGATTTTCATTTTTAACAAATATAGTTTTTAAATTATAAATCAAATTAAATAAACTTAATTTACCAAAAACAGAATAATATTTTAATAAAGCATATTCTAATAAAACAATATCATCTAAAATTTTGGAAACAATACTAATAAATTTACCTTTAGAAAATTCTTTATTTAATTCTAAAGATTCATTAATATCAATTAAAATCAAGACAAGATTAGCAATTTCTTTAAGTCCTTTAGAATAACTTAAATAAGCCCAATACCTTGATCTATCATAGTTACCTTTTCTAAATTCAACTATAGAATATAAAAAATCTATAATACCCTTTAAATATAAATCTTTACTTTCACGCTTACTATAATTATCACAAATTTTTTCTAATACTAAATCAAACAATTCATCATATTTCATTAAAATATCTAATAAAAAATCAATATCATTTTGATCAATAGCTTTCTCTATCGCTTTTGTTAATAATTGTAACTCCATAAAGCCAAAATTAATTAATTAATTCCTAATTAATTTAAAATTAATTTCTATATATTTAATTATATAAAAATTTCTTAAAATCCTTTGTTCTTTTTATATTTTTTATACTTAAATAAACTCAATCTAAATAGTTTATTTTATTTATTTTATAAAGATAATCAATATACTTCTTTATACCTTGATTAATAGAAGTAAATTTAAAATCAATATTATTTTTTTTAAATAATTCAATTAATTTTTTATTATTAGCTTTAGTAAAAACTTGATACTTATTTTTAAGTTCTTTAGGAAATTCAATTTCTTGTACATCTATACCGTTTTTATTTAATTTTTTTTGAATATAATCTTTAACTATATTAGCAATGGTAACAAAAGAAACAGGCTTAGAAGTACCACAATCATATATTCCACTCAATTTATTTAATTCTTTACCTTCTGTTATAAGCTTAAACAAAATAATATTTATATTAACTACATCATTTACAAATATAAAATCTCTATAAAAATTGTTGCTACCTTCAAATACTTTAATAATATTTTCTTTTAGTACCTGGTTAAAAAAATGAAAAATAACAGAAGCCATAAAACCTTTATGTTCTTCATAAAATCCATAAACATTAAAATACCTTAAACCTATAACTACATTTTTTAAATTTTGATTAGTTAAAAAATCAATTACATAATTATCAAATAAAAACTTAGATAAAGCATAATAATTTAAAGGATTATAACATTCAATATCATCTTTAGTATTTGTTTTAGTATTTCCATAAACAGAAGCTGATGAAGCGTAAATAAAAGGAACATTATAATCTTTAGAAAAATGGAATAATACCTTACTATATTCAAAATTATTTTTAATTAGATAATCCAAATTATTTTCTAAAGTATTAGTACAAGCCCCTTGATGAAAAATAATCCCTATCTTATCTAATCCATATTTATTTATAAGATCTTTATTTTGAATTAATTCTAAAAAATCTTCTTTTTGAAAATAGTTTATAAATCTAATATTAGATAACCTTTTAATTTTTATCTGATTTATATGTTTATCTTTAAAGATATTATCAACAATTATTAGATTATGAAATCCTAAGGAATTTAAAGCTAAAGCTAAATTAAAACCAATAAAACCCAATCCACCAGTTAAAAGTATATAATTCTTATTATTAAAATTATTAATAAAATTTTTATCAAAATTAAATGTATTTATTTTTTGTATTTTTTTCATTTTTTTTTAATTAAAGGAATTATTTAGCAGTTTGAACAGCAATTATTTTTCTTATAACAGTAACTCTAATCAATCCTGGATATTTTAGATTATTTTCAATAGCTTTAGCAATATCTTTGGCCAATTTATATACTTCATTATCTAATACCATATCAGGTTTAACAAAAATAATAACTTCTTTACCACCTTGTAAAACATAAGCTTTTTCAACTCCAGAAAAAGACATAGCTAATTCTTCCAATTTCTGTAATCGTTGAATATATAATTGATAAGTTTCTCTCCTAGCACCAGGTCTAGAAGCAGAGATAGCATCAGCTATCTGAACAATTAAATCTTCTATAGTCTCTTGAGGTACTTCATTATGATGACTAGCAATAGCTCTAACAACTTCATCTTTTTCACCATATATTTTAGCAATCTTAGCACCAGCAATAGCATGAGGCTCTCCATTAGTTTCTTCTAAAACCTTACCTATGTCATGTAATAATGCAGCTCTTCTACAAATCTCAACATCTGCTCCTAATTCAGAAGCTAATATCGTAGCTATCTGAGAAACCTGGATACTATGTTTCAATAAATTTTGTCCATAACTGGTTCTATATTTCATTTTTCCTAATATATTTATTAGATCTGGATGTAAATCATAAACCTTAGCTTGAATAGCAGCATTTTCACCTTCTTCTTGAATCCTTAAATTTATTTCCTTTTCTATTTGATCATAAACTTCTTGTATAGCAATAGGATTTATTTTACCTATACTTATAAGCTTTTCTAAAGTTAATCTAGCTTTCTCTCTTCTTATAGGATCAAAAGAAGAAACTAAAACTACATCAGAATTATCATCTATAATTAAATCAACACCAGTTATTTCTTCAAAAGCTTTTATATTTCTACCTTCTTTTCCTATTATTCTACCTTTTAATTCTTCAGAAGGTAAAACAATAGGAGCAGTAGTACTTTCAGCAACAGTATCAGCAGTAAGACGACTCAAGGTATTAAGAAGAATTCTCTTTGCCTTAAATTCAGTATTTTTCATATATTCTTGTTCTATTTTTTGAGATATTACTAATAATTCTGTCTTCATACTTTCTTCAGTTTTTTTCAAAACAATTTCCTTAGCTTCCTCAGGCTTTAAATTAGATATTTTTAATAATTCTTCCTCAGCTTTAGATTTTAATTCATTAACATACTTCATTTTTTCTTCTATTTCTTTTTCCTTAGCTAATAATTCTTGTTGCTTTTGTTCTAATTCTCCTTTTTTTATATCTATTTCCTTAAGTTTAACAGATAACTGTTTTTCCTTTTCCCAAAGCTCCATTTTCATATTCTCAATTTTATCCCATTCTTTATTTATTAATTCAAATTTTTCAATTGCCTTTTTA
>JBMFOW010000050.1:0-11184 GCA_049969455.1 bacterium
AAATGAATAATAAAAAAAATATACATAAAAACAGAAAAAGAAGAAATATTATCAGCTATAGAAGAAATTAAAAAACTTAACAAAAAGAAAAATTTAGAAATAATTATATATCTTTTTTTCACTTGGAAATATCCAATAATAGAAATGAAATTTTATAATTTTATAAAATCTTTTGAATCAAAATTAAAAACTAAGTTAGTGAGAAATCATCTTAGTCTAATAAATAAAACAACTCTTATTTCATTTATTCTTCCATTTTCTTTCTACCTATTTTTTCATTTTTATTAATTCTTTTTATCTATTTAATATTGGTAAAGTTACACATAATAATATCAGAATTTTTAATATATTATAAAATAAAGTATATATTTTCAATACCCATAAAGCAAATATTTTCTGTTTTTGGTAATATAGAATTTTTTTTATTCAAAAAATAGCAATAACAGCTTTTAAATTCTACAATATATTATCTTTTATAATATTTATATTAGCTACCATTTTTCTTATTCTTGATTTATTATATTCCCATAAAAAATCAATAATAGAATTATCAGAAAGCCTTTATAAAATAACAAATATAGAAGAATTTCATAAAATTTCACAGGATTTTAAAGAAATTTCCAAAAAAATTTACTTTTTTAAATTAGTAGATAAAAATTACATAGAACTCCTTAAAAAATTTTATGAAGCTATATCTAAAATTAGTGATTATATTTAACAGATTTTATTTTTTTAATAAAATCAATAAGTTCATAAGCCATATATGAAGTTCTAACCTGATAACCTACTTTCACAAATTTAAATCCTAAATTAATAGCAAAATCTTGTATTAAATTAAACTCATCATTAGAATAAATTTTACTAACTTCTTTTTGTTTAACAGAAGGTCTATAATACTGGCCAATAGTAATAGCATCACAATCTACTTGCCTTAAATCTTTTAAAGTATTAAAAACTTCTTCAATACTTTCACCAAAACCTAAAATAATAGAAGATTTTGTAATGATATCTTTTTTAATATCTTTAGCCCATTTTAAAATATTTAAACTACCTTTATAAGTAAATCTCTTATCTCTTATAACTGGCGTCAATCTTTCAACAGTTTCCAAATTATGAGCCAAAACATCAACAACATTAGCATCTAATAACTTTTTTAAATTATAATAACTTTGACCTAAATCACTTATTAAAGCCTCTATATAGATATCTTTAGAATTTAATTTATAACAATAGTATCTTAATTTTTCAAAAAAATTAATAAGATAATTAACCCCATGATCTTCTAAATCATCACGGGTCACCATAGTAAAGGTATGATAATCTAAGTTAAGCTTAGCAATAGATAAGGCCAATTTATCTATAGAAGAGTAATCTAAATTTTGAGGTTTTCCTTTTTTTACATAACAAAATCTGCAACTTCTAGTACATACAGAACCAAGTAACAAAAAAGTAGCACTTAAATTAGGCCAACATATCCCCCTATTGGGACACCTTGCTTCTTGACAAACCGTAGATACACCTGTTTCATTTATTATTTTATTAATTCTCTTTGAATTATCATCAATCGGTAAAAATAACCTACTCTTGATATTGATACTCATAGATTTTATAAATGTTTGTTTAAATTAATTTATACTCTAAAGGATTCCCTATATACATATTGTTAAAACTACTAAATTAGAAGCTAGCAGTAATAAGTTGATATAAAGGCATAAAGACTGCTAATACTATAAATCCAACAATACCACCCATCCCAACTATCATTATTGGTTCTATTAATGAGGTTAAAGATGATAAAGTATATTCAACCTCAGTATCATAAAAATCTGCTATTTTATTTAACATAGTATCTAAATTACCAGTTTCTTCACCAACTGCTATCATTTGAGTAACCATAGGAGGAAATATACCTGTTTCACTTAAAGGACCTGATAAATTTTCTCCTTCTCTAAGTCGAGATCTAACACTATCTATAGCAGATCCAATAACAGCATTACCAGAAACTTGAGAAACTATTTCTAAAGCTGCCATCAATGATACACCAGAAGATAGTAAAGTTCCTAAAGTTCTAGCAAACCTACTAACTGCTACTTTTTTATTTAATAAGCCAAAAACAGGGATATTTAATTTTATCAAATCTATTTGTTTTCTACCAACAGGAGTTTGATAATAAACAGAAAGTCCTATACCAGCAAATATTAGTAAAACTATCAAAGCAATAACAACTACTGGATTTTTAAAAGCTTCAACAACCGAAATTAAAACCTGGGTTAATAAAGGTAGCTTCACATCCATTTCTTTAAATAAATTAACAAAAGTAGGTAAAATATAGGTAACTAAAAATATAACTATACCAATAGCTAAGACTAAAATCATAGCAGGATAGGTCATAGCAGATTGAACCTTCTTTTTAAGTTGAAAATCTTTCTCCATAAAGTTAGCCAATCTATCAAGTACTTCATCAAGCATACCACCGATTTCTCCAGCTTTAACCATAGAAATATATAAATCACTAAAAATATGTCTATGCTTAGATAAAGCAGCAGACAAAGATTTTCCACCTTCTACATCTTTTTTTACTTCAGTAATAGCAGCTTTCAATAATTTATCTTCACTTTGTTCAGCTAATATATCTAATGCTCTAACCAAAGATAAACCTGCATTTATCATAGTAGCAAATTGTCTAGAAAAAACAGTTAAAGCTTGTTGATTAACCTTAGGTTTAAAAACAGATGCTATTCCTGATAATGTTTTACTACCTTCTTTCTTAGGTTCTATAGATAAAATTGTTAATCTTTGTTTTATAAGCTGCGTTTTAGCTTCCATTTCATTTTTAGCAGTTATTTCTCCTTTTGTTTCTTTACCATCTGGACTTTTAGCTCTATAAACATAAACTGGCATTAATTAACCACCTCTCTATAATTTTTATTCTAAAACTAATATTTTAACTCCTGCAATATCTTTTCTTTATTTTCTAGTACCCACTTATAATAATCCTTGTTTTTTATATTATTATATAAATCTATTAATTTTTGTACTTCATCAATTTTTTCTTGCAACACTTTTATTTGATTTTTAGTTAAATTTTTATAATTGTTTTTTGATAATTCACTCAATAATTCTTCTATTTTTTGTCTTTCATTAATATCATTAGTTTTATTTAATTTTTCTTTTAATTCTTGTAATATTTTTGGTTTAATTTTGTAAAGTTTATCTTCTAATGATTCTTTATATTTTATTAAATCCGGAATTTTACTATCAATTTGAGCAAAAAATAACGATATATAAAAATAATAAAATAAATTTACAAAATTATCAAAACTTCCAAACTCTTTTTCTATTAAATCTATTATATTTTTATCAAAATATTTATTTTTATCTAAAAATATTGAACTAAATTCTTCTTGATTAACTATAATATTAATAAAATTTCTCTTTTCAATCTGTCTTTTAAATTCATAATGAAAATTTTTATTATTTTTTAATTTTAAAATAAAATCATAAATTTCTTGGACATTATCTTTATTAACTATTTCGTTTTGATAAGTAACCAAAACAACATCAACATTGTTTTTAGAAATTTTATTAAAATTATTATAATCTTTATTATTTTCAGAATTAATTAACTTAATTAAATTAATAATTAACAAAGAAAAAATTGTTAAAATAATAAAAATGACTAATATTTTTTTTATATTTTCTTTATTTTTTACAAATTTCATAGTTTCTCCTTATGAATTTATTTAATAAATTAAAATTAATAAATTAACGTTTATGCCATTGATGAGCTTTTCTAGCTTTGTGTCTATTATAATGTTTTCTTTCAACTTCACGAGAATCTCTAGTTAATAAATCATATTTTCTTAATACTTTTTTATATTCTTCAGAAATACTAGCTAAAGCCCTAGCTATTCCTAAACTAATTGCATCTGCTTGTCCAGTAGTGCCTCCACCTTTAACATAAGCATCAACTCTATATTTTGACAAAATCCCTAAAACCTCTAAGGGCTTTCTTACCTTTATTCTATAAGTTTCTCTCATTCTAAAATATTCATCTAAAGGCTTTTCATTTATAAATATTTCCCCTTTTCCTGGTTTTAAAAATACTCTTGCTACACTTTCTTTTCTTCTACCTGTTGCATAATACATAACACTACTAGGCATATTATATCACCACCTGAATTAAATTATGGTTACTATGCTTATGTTCAGAATTTCTATATAATTTTAATCTTTTTAATAATCTTTTTCTTAATTTATTTTTAGGTAACATTTTAGAAACAGCCATTTCTAATACTTTTGTACTATCTTTTTCAAGCATATACTTTAAATTAAACTCTTTTAAATTACCTAAATGTCCAGAATGTCTGTAATATTTCTTTTGGATTAACTTCTTACCAGTAACTTTTACTTTATCAGTATTAATAACCACAACGTAATTACCACCAATTCTATCCGGGCTATAAGTTACTCTGTTTTTACCAATTAAAAGATATGCAACTTTAGAAGCTAAACGCCCTAAAATCTGTTCTTTAGCATCTACTAAATACCACTTTTCATCTTTATTATTATCAAAAGATTTTGTTCTATTGTCCATTATTACTCACTCCTTATCTATAATACTTTCTATTTTAACTAATAAATTTTTAACAGTATTTAACCACTTAAAACTAAAGGATTTTTTATAACCTAATTTTATTATTCTATCTAATTCCTTATTATCCTCTTTTAAATTAATTTCTAAAAAGTTTTTTAAATGAAAATATATACTATCAACATCATTTGGGTCAAATTTAAAAATATTTTCATTAAATATTTCATTAAAAACTGGTATATCAGAAAATAAAATAGGAATTTTACAAGCTAAAGATTCCAATATAGGTAATCCAAATCCCTCATAAAAAGAACTAAAAATAACCGCCATAGCACCATTATATAAATTAACCATTTCCTTGTTATCTACATACATAAATCTTATATTCTTATTTAATTTATATTCCTCTATTAACTTTCTTACTTCAAATACATATCTATCTTTCAAATTATTATAATTATTAGCAGTTATAACTAACTCAATATTTTTATAATTTTCTGAATAATTAATTAATCTATAAAAAGCTAATAATAAATTAATAATGTTTTTTCTATACCATAATTTACCTGCAGGATAAAAAAAATAATTCTTATACTTTAAATCATATCTTGATAAATCTATTTTATTTAAAGGTTTAAAAATATCATGATCAACCCCTAAATAAACATAATCAATTTTATCAACTCCTAAAAACTCAATTATATCCTCCTTAACACTCTTAGATATTGTAAAAATAAATTTTAAATTATTAATAACTAATTTTTTAAAAAAAAATTGCTTTTGAATATTTTCTTTTAAATTAACACTATTAATTAAATATCTCTTTTCCAAAGGCAAATCATATAGAAAAGCAATTTGATTTTTAAGAAACGGTAAATAAGTTAATTTAGGATAAAGGATAACATAATTATTACCTAATTTTTTTAATATTGATATAGTAAGAAATAATCCAATTTTATTATTAATTTTTAATTTAATAAAATTTATCTTCTTAGAATCAGTTATTAATTTATTATTTTTTAATTTATAAATATCAAATTCAGAAGCTTTACAATAGATATCAAAATAATTAAAATTAAAATTCTCAGGTACCAAAAAGTAAAATTTAAACCCCTTATCAAATTGACTTTCATTTAAACAAATAGTTTTTATAATATTAAAAAAAACTACATTAGGACCATTTAAATTAGTATTATCTAATTCATTTGCTACAAAAATAATATTTAAATTTTTCATTACATACCAAAATTAAGCCCCAAAGATATAATAGGTAATAAAATAGATAAAGCTAATATAACTGTAAAAAAAGCAACAAAAGTAATTAATAACGGTTCAGTTAAAGATAACAAAGATTCCAAAGTTATCTCTATTTCAAAATTCATAAAATCACACAAACTATCTAATACTTCAACTTTTCCCGTTTCTTCATATGTTCTAATAAAGTAAGTAACAATCTTTGGAACTTGCTTGTTATTAGCTAATATATCACTTAAAGCTTCCCCTTCTAATATTCTCTTATAAATATCCCCTAAATACTTCCTTGTTATGAAATCTGGAAAAACTAATAAAGAAAATTTTATAGAATCAGACATACTTAACCCACTCTTTATACATAAACTTAAACTATACAAAAACATACTATTAAAATATTTTTTATAAAATTCATTAACAAATTTTATACTTAATAAAGATGAAATAAGTTTTTCGTAAAATACATCCTTTTTAACATAAAAATTTAAAAAAATAACAACTATAACAAAAATAATTATAATTATAATTAAGTTTTTAAGAGAAAATAATTTAGTAAAATATGAAACTATTTTAGTTAAAAAAGGTAATCTCAAATCCATTTCAGCATAAAGATTTAAAATAGAAGGAAAAACAGCAGTCATTACAAAATAACTAATTAAAATTGTAATAACCATAATAAAAATAGGATAAATAGCAGATGAAATCAATTTATTTTTTAATTTTGATTTATTTTCGTAATATCTATAAATATAAAAAAATATATTTTCTAATCGACCAGTATTTTCTCCAACATATACTAATCTTAAAACTAAAGGTTCAAATAAATCTTTTCTTTTATTTAAAGAATTATATAAAGATACTCCTCTTCTTAAGTCTTCTGCTAAATTTAAAATCAAATCCCTAAAAAAAACATCCAAAGAATCTTTAACAATAAGCAATGCTCTATAAAGAGGTAATCCACTTTTTATAGCAGTATATAACATCAAGAAAAATCTTGCTTTCTCTTTATCCTTTAAAAACATATATTATTATTTTTTTAAAGATATACTATTTAATAAAAGGATTACCTAACAATATAAAACTATTACCCCCATCATTACTATATAACAAAAACCCACGCATATTTGCTAATGTATTTATTACATCATTATCAGTAGTAGTAAAAGGAGCAGATGCACTAAATACCAATGATTTTGTAAAAGGAGGTAAAACTACACCAGGCGCAGGATTACTTTGATATGGTTTTATAGGACAATTACTTAAATCTACACCTACTACATATACATAAGTAACACCATTTATTAATACATTATTAACATCTAATAAAACTACATCCGAACCTAAATTTAAATTAGAAATATTAACTCTATTTAAACTATAATGAGAATTAAAAGGAGGTTGTGGATTATTATCTTTATCACCAGTTCTTTGAAATCTCAAAATAATAGGAAAATTAGAACTAAAATCATAACCAACAGCTATACCACTTACATTATAATTAGTATCAGTATCACCTGGAATCCTCAAAACAGTAACCCCATAAAAACTAACATTACTATAACCATTATTAACTAAATGAATTGCTTCTAATTTAGTCGGATCAAATTGATTTTGATTAGGAGGAGTATTAATATATCCAATCAAAGAATTTTTCCCAGCTATAAAGGCTGCTTTAAAAATAGAATTATTACTTAAAAGAGTTATATAATCAGAAGTATAAAACGGATCCATAAAAAAAGGAGATAAACCATTAATATCACTACCCCAACCACTAGAACTATCAAAACCTTTAAATACTGCACTTCCTGGTCCTTCACTTATTTTATGTCCAATTAACAATCCATTTTGATAAGTTTTAGCAAAAGGTATTACATCTTCCCAAACATAGTCATTAGTAGCAGGAGGATTAGTTAATCCATATAGATTACTAAAATTATTACCATTATTATCAGTATTTATACAAGAAAATGCACAATTTCTACCAACTAATATCCCATAATAACCTGTACTATCAGATGTACCTCCTTTTATAAAAGCTATAGATTTAAAATCTTGATCAATATTTTGAAAATCACTCAGAATATAATTATTATTATCAACTCTTTTTACTGTCATTGTATCAAAAGTAGAATTAAAAGAATTTAAATTATAGTTAAATCTTGCGATAAAATTCGTACCCTTAACAACTATATAATTATTACCTAAAACAGTAATAGTCTGTACCCAATTACTCTGATTATTATCTAAGATTTTACCTACCCAAAATATATCCCTATCAGTACCAGAGTTATAATCACCACCAGCAAATGCAGTTCCTAAAACCAAAACTTTATTCCCTTGATTAGGAAAATTACTATTATTTCCAAAGGATATAGGTATTAAATTATTGTTTGTAGGATTAATATTAACAAAAGCAAAAGGTTTTGTAGTATAATTAAAATACCCAAAGGAAACTTCTTCTTTTACTGAAGAATTAGTAGTATTCATTTTATAAGTACCAATACTAAAAAGTGGTAGTTGATTATTAATTCCACCTCCAGCTCCAGGACCAACAATAGGAGCTAATACCAAACTATTAGGCCCACAAGAACTAAATACCAATAAATAAATAAAAATCAAAATACCTATAAAAATCAAAATAAAATATAAAAAAATTTTATTGCTCATAATTATTTTCCCCCTATTTCATTTTTTTAATTTTTATCTAATTTAATTATTATTTTTTTTACTTAAAAACCCTTCTTTTTTATTTTTAATTAAGTAATTATAAATTTCATTTAACAACTGAATATAAAGTTTATCAGCATTAATTCTATCAGATTTCTCAATTTCATCTAATTTAGATTCTAAAAACGCAGTAAATTTTATATCTAATAAATCACTATATTTATTAATTAAAAAATCACAAACTTTAATTCCTAATTCAGTTGGATAAATAATATTTTTTTTAATTTGGATATAATTTCTTTTTAAGAGAGTATTAATAGTAGAGGCATAAGTAGAAGGTCTTCCTATACCAGTTTCCTCCATCTTTTTTATTATACTGCTTATAGAATACCTACTAGGAGGATTTTCTTTTTGTTTTAATACCTTAAAATCTATTATTTTAAAATAATAATAACCAGGCTTTAAATCAATATAATCCCTACTAAAAATAGAAAAATTTTTTATATAGTCTGGTAAAAACCTTAAAAATCCCTTAAAATAAATTTTTCCACTATCATAAAATAAAAAAATATCTGTATCTTGATAATTAAATAAACTATCTGATTTTATTATTTGATAATAATACTTAGCTTCATAATCAAAAGCAGCTAAAAATCTATTGTAAATCAATAAATATATTATAAACTCTTCTTCAGTTAAATATTTTTTTAATAAATCTAAATCAATATTATAAGTAATTCTAATAGCTTCATGAGCATCAAACATAGATTTATCGCTAAATCTATGAATCTTTATATCCTTTAATATACTTTTTGCCAATTCAATACCTTCTTTACTTACCCTTATACTATCAGTCCTATGATAAGTTATTAATCCTAAATGTTTATCTTTAATTTTAATACCTTCAAATAATTTTTGAGCAATAAGCATAGTTTTAGAAGCACTAAATCCTAATTTAGCTGCTTCTTGTTGTAAAGTAGATGTCTTTAATGGAGGTAATGGTTTTATAAATCTATCTTCTATCCTTAAATCAAATTTTAATTCCTTACCCAATAATTCCTTTAAATTTTTTTCAATAAAATTTAATTTATCTCTTTCATTTTCAAAAACCTTAACTAACTCTTTATTTAAATCCACTAAATTAAATTCCACTTTTTTATTATTAATTTCAACAATAACCTTAAAAGTATAATAATTTCTTGGTTTAAAATTGAGTATTTCTTTTTCTTTATCAACTATCAATTTCAAAGTAGCAGTTTGTACTCTACCTGCACTTAAATTTTTTAACCTAAAAGCTCCCCATAAAACTGGGCTAATTCTATATCCAATCAACCTATCTGAAACCCTTCTAGCAAATTGACTAACAACCATCGACATATTTATATCCCCTAAATTACTTAACCCTTTCTTTATCCCATTATAAGTTATTTCATTTATAAAAGCTCTTTTTATCTCAATATTTTTAATATTTTTTAACTTAACATAATTCTTTATTTCATTATAAACATGAAAAGCAATAGCCTCACCTTCTCTATCTGGATCAGTTGCTATAATTACCTTTACATTATCCTTTAACTTATTTAAAATATTTTCTATTACTTTTTTCTTATAAGGTAAAAATAAAAATATAGGCTTAAAATTCTCTTCTACTTTTACACCTAAATTATTAACAGGTAAATCCTTTATATGACCTAATGTAGCTAATACATTAACTTTATAATTAAAACTCCTTAAGATAGAATTAATAGTTTTAGATTTAGTAGGTGATTCCACTATAAATAGCATTAAATCCCCATTATTAATATTACTTTCTTTTTTTTTCATATTAAATTTAAAATATTAAATTAAAAGCCAAAATCTGTATATATTCCAGTATAAATTGGGGTATCTCTTAAGGTATATTTCCTTGCCTCGCTTTGTCTTAAATCATATACCAATTTATCAAATAAAACTATACTATCCATTTCATAAACTACTACAAACTCGTTATTAGAAAGTCCAAAACAATAAAGCAATAATTGCAAAATCTCCGGATACTGCCTACCTATCCTTATATGCTCATTCATCATACCCTGCCTAGTATCCTGCTTTAACAAATACCACTCAGGAGTCTTTACAAATGGATAAACAGTTAAAAATTTCTTTCTCCTTGAATCAAAAGGATCTATCTCTTGAGGAGATTTACTAGCTTTAGAATAAACTGAAGGTTTTGTAAAACCCCATAAAACATCCACCAACTCTAAACTACCAGCAACCCTTAAATATATCTTAAAAATCTCATTATTAACTAAACTCAAAATATCTTCATTCTCAAAATCGAAAACTATCCACACCATAAAATCTACATTATAACTTAAAGGAAATATACTATAAAAATATACCTTAAAATCTACCTTTATAACATCTTTAATATTTCTTAAACTTAAATAAAAATCAGAAAACAATTTTAAAGAGTAATCATCAAAAGTATCCATATTTAAAGTATCTATATTTAATAAAGCTCCCCTAAAAAAATTTTTATTTATTTTATTAAATAAAAAGTAAGAAAAAATTCTTTTCTCCAAAAAATACCACCTTTTTCTTTTATATTGCTTTTATATTTCTTTTTTATTTACAATCTTACTACTTAAGGGATTTTACCCCCTTAGGGGGTTTAGCACCCCCTATACCCC
>JBMFOW010000051.1:0-11040 GCA_049969455.1 bacterium
GGAGTTTCACCTCTTTAGAATCCTCACTAAGGAGTTTATCCTTCACCTTATAATACCCTGAAACTCCAAGAGGCTTTATTCACTAAGAAACTCTTACCTCAATTTTAAATTTCAATAATATCTTTACTCCCCTACTACTTTTTTATACACTAATAAAAAATTTTAAAATAACCTCAATTGCTTTTCCTTATTATCCTTTTGCAAAATTTCAAAATTATCTAACCCTTTATTAAAATCATTTTTTAATTCTTGTAATATACTTTTAAAGTTATACTTTTTTAAAAAATTAATAAATCCATTATTTATCAAACTATCCTTAATCTTTAATTCTTCTAAATTAAAATCTTCTAATTCATTAATAAATTTTAGCTTTAATAGCTCATAATTTAATTTAATTATTTCTTTAATTTTATCTTGAGTTAAATTTAATTTAAAAGAATTCAACAATAAAGAAGAAATAAAATCAATATTTTCTTCAGTAAATTCAAAATTAGTAAAATAATTAGTTAATTTTTTTATAAAATTTTGAGCTTTTTTAGGTCCTATAGTATCAATACCTTTTATATTATCAGAATTATCACCTACCAATACTTTATAAAGTAAATAATAAGTACTATCAAATCCGTATTCATTGTAAAATTTTTGTTTATCAAATAAAACATACTCACTTATACCTTTTTTTAAAATAACTACAAAGATATTTTTATTTATAAGTTGTAGTAAATCAGTATCACCTGTTATAATAAATATAAAATTATTTTCATTAAGATTTTGTTCAATAAATTTATGAATAACTGTATAAATAATATCATCAGCTTCAAAACCTTCTTTATATAATAACTTTAAATTAGATTCCCTATAAAATTCATAAAGAATAGGTATCTGTTGCTTAAATAAATCAGTAGCAGGTAATCTTTTAGATTTATATTCATTATAAATAATATTCCTTCCGCTTTTACCCTTATCTATACAAGAAACTAGATAATCAATATTAAAATCTTTATATATTTTTAATAATATTCTAATAAACCCAAAAATAGCGTTAACAGGAATATTATTAACAGATAATAAAGGAATAGCAAAAAAAGCTCTGTATAATAAACTATATACATCTAATATTGCTATTCTTTTTAAATAACTCATTATTAAAAAAATAATTTATTATTAAAAAAATAAAAAAAATTAAGTACCCAAGGACCAACTATTTAAATAATTTTGTTGCTCTTGAGTTAATTCATCTATACTTATTTTCATAGAAGCTAATTTAAGTTTAGCGACTTTTTTATCTATTTCTATTAAAACATCATATACTCCAGGTTGTAATTTATTTTTTCTATTAGCTAAATACTCTAAAGCTAATGCTTGATTAGCAAAACTCATGTCCATAACATCAGCAGGATGCCCTTCAGCTGCTACTAAATTAGCTAACCTACCCTCTGCTATTAGGTAAATATGCTTTCCATCAGGCATTATATATTCTTCTAAATTATCTCTTATTAATCTCTTTGATATTTTTTTGGATTCTAAATAAGCTACATCAATTTCTACATTAAAATGCCCAGCATTAGCAAGTATAGCACCATCTTTTAAATTATTTATATGTTTTGAAGAAATAACATTTATATTACCAGTAACAGTTATAAAAATATCACCTATTTTAGAAGCTTCATCCATAGTCTTTACCTCAAAGCCATCCATAACAGCTTCTAATGCTTTAATAGGATCAACTTCACAAACGATAACTCTTGCTCCTAAGCCTTTTAGTTTAGAAGCTACTCCTTTACCACACCATCCATAACCTGCAACCACTGCTACTTTACCTGCTATTAATATATTAGTAGCTCTAAGTATCCCATCAACAGTACTCTGACCTGTTCCATATCTATTATCAAACATATGCTTAGTTTTTGCATTATTAACTGCTATAACAGGAAAATATAATTTACCTTCATTATATAAATTACTTATTCTAATAACACCAGTAGTAGTTTCTTCGGTAGCTCCAATTATTTTAGAAGCAATTGTTTTATATTCTTTATTAATTGTTACTATTAAATCTCCACCATCATCTATCAGTAAATTAGGATTACTTTCTATAACTTTTTTTATATTATTATAATACTCTTGATTTGTTTCTCCAGGTTTAGAAAGTACTTCTATATTTTCATATTTAGTTAAATACTCTACTACTTCAGGTTTAGTAGACAAGGGATTAGAAGCAGTTAAAATAACAGTAGCTCCACCTTCTTTTAAAGTAATAACTAAATTAGCAGTTTCTGGAGTAACATGTAAGCAAGCTCCTATTTTTAAAGAAGCCAATGGTTTTTTAATTCTAAATTCTTCTCTTATTAATTTAATTACAGGCATATTTCTATAAGCCCAATCTACTAATAATTTTCCTTTTTCAGCTAAGTCAACTACTTTCATAAACAATTAACCCCCTTCCTTTTTACAATTAAAAAATAATAAAAAATTAAGCAAATACATTTTCAATTTTAGGAAACAGTATCTTTCTTTCTTTTATAATAAAAGAATCGTTTATTTTAAAATCCCATTTTAGTGCATTTTGATCTAAATTTAACTGTTCTAAAATATTATTAGCTATAAAAGGCATAAATGGATAAATCATTTTGTTTAAAATTACCAATGAATACAATAATTCATACATTATTTGATTTAAACTTTTATCTTTTATTTCCCATACCTTATAATTTTCTATAATTTTATTGAGATAATCAGATAAACTTAGTATCTCTAAAATAGCTTTAGAATAATTAAAATTAGATAATTCTTTATCAAAATTAGATATTTTTTCCTCTAAAAATGAGTAATTAACATATTTAAAATCTAATTCTTTAAATACTTGTTTATCAAGTTTTTTATCAATAATAGCCAAAACCCGAGAAAAAAGATTTCCGATATTATTACTCAATTCAGAAGTATATATATATTTAAATCTATCTAAGCTGATAGGAATATCTTGTCCAAAAGAACCCTCTCTAAGTAAATAATATCTAATAGCTGATATTTTTATTTTATCGTTAGATAAAGCTATTTCTTTTAAATTAAAAACATCTCCTCCTTTAGATTTAGATATTTTTTGATTATCATAAGTAAGCCAACCATGAACAATTATTTTTTTAGGTAACTTTATATTTAAGGCCATTAAAATGGAAGGCCAAATAACAGCATGAAACCTTATTATATCTTTTCCTACCATATGATGAGCTACTTCCCAATATTCATTAAATAAATCTAAATTAAAAGGATAAGATAAAGCACTAATATAATTAGTTAAAGCGTCTATCCAAACATATATTGAATAATTTTCATCAAAAGGAACTTTTATCCCCCAGTTATTATATTTTCTACTAACACTTAAATCTTGCAATCCACTTTTAACAAAAGATATAACTTCATTAAATCTATAATCAGGATATACAAAATCAGGATTATCTTCATAATATTTAAGTAATTTATCTTGAAAATAAGATAATCTAAAAAAATAATTTTCTTCTCTTATATAATTAAGAGGTCTTTGACATTCAATATTAGGACATAATTTAGAATCATCAACTTTAGAATTAGGCCAAAAAGTTTCACAATGAATACAATACCATCCTTCATATAATCCCTTATAAATATAACCCTCATCATAAAGTTTTTTAAAGACGAATTGAACAGTTTTTATATGATAATCTTCTGTAGTTCTTATAAATTTATCATATTGAATATCAAGATTATTCCAAATAGTTTTAAATAAATTAGCCATTTCATCTACATATTCCTTGGGATCTTTATTAAGTTTATTTGCACTTTCTATGATTTTGTTACTATTTTCATCAGTACCTGTTATAAAAAAAACATTATATCCTTTTTGCTTATAAAATCTACTAATAACATCACAAGCAATAGTAGTATAAGCTGTACCTATATGAGGTTCCGAATTAGGGTAATATATAGGTGTAGTTATATAAAATTTCATAATCTTCCCCTCTTTCTTTAAAAAATTAAGGAGAATAAATAAAGTCTTCTATTTTTTTAATATCATCATTATTAGCTTCAATAAAATTTAAACCAATAACAACCCCAAAAGATTTTTCTTGTTGCCAAACCACTTTAGCCTTAATATAATCAGTTTCTTCATTACCTAATATAGCCTTAATTAATATAGGTTGATCTACAGGTAACTCAAAATCATTTATTATCCTCATACCAGTTATAGATAAATCTACTGCATAAGTATAAAATTTTTGTACTTCATCTAAATACCTTACTTCAATTAAAAATGGCTTTTTAACTCTAACAGCTCTTCGTTCTTCAAAAGGAGCAAAATTGATTAAAAATTTATCAATAGTTTCATAATCAGCATCTTTTAATTTAGCTAAATCAAGACCAACTGCATATAACCCAGAGTTTCTTATTAATTCTTTACACCAAGCTATCCTTCCTTCCGTTGAAACTGGCTCTTTTGATACATAAAATTCTATTTTTACATTATCTTCTAGTTTTAAGGGAATATCAGATATAATTTTCATACCATGCCTAGAGATATCTACTACACTTACCCACTTATCAACTATAAAATCCTGAGAATAATAAATAATAATTCTAACTAATCTTGCAGGTTCTAAGATTCTTCTTTCTTCTTTTCTTCTTTCTTTAGCTTTAGAATATTTAAAATCTACTAAAACAGGAGTATCATTTTCTCCGTTTTCTCCATTTTCAGATTCTTCGTTATCTTTTTGTAATTCTAAATTTTGTTCATTTTCATTATTACTGTTCGAATTTTGATTATCAATTGAATTTTGTGCATTTTTCTCTTCATTCATTTACAAACTCCCCCTATTTGCTAATAATTTTTTATAACAATTAATTTTTCATAACAATTATTTACTAATAATTTCTTTGTACCTATTGAAATTATTAATATAATTATTAACAGATAAATCAATAAGATCAAGTAATTTAGATTTTCTATATCTAGTAGAGCTAGAAGAAAAAACAGCCAATCCCCTAATAATATTCTCTGAATCAAAAAATAATATATCTCCTTTATTATTAACTAATACATAATCAATAATCAATTGTACTTCAGGATTCATAATATTTTCTGATTTTTCATGATACTCATAAGCTCTAACTATTGGAATTATTGCTCCTGAAATATTCTTTTTACTTAAATATTCTATTATATCCTTTAAATCTAAACTATTTATATTTTGATTTTTATCTACTATAATTGGAATATTTAATTTATTTAAAAAAGAATCATTAATTTTTTCTTTTATGTTATTTAATTCATCTTTATATACAATTGAATCTTTATAAAGTGGTTTAATTTCATTTATAGGGTTTATTATAACAATATTTTTAATAGAATTGATCTCTTTTAGTATAAATTTATTTAAACTAAAATAAAAATTATTATTATTAAAAGCTAAATCAGAATTACTTTTCAATTTATCATTATTTAATTTATCATTACTATTAGTATTAATAGTTGAACTTGTACTAATAGCACTTGTAGTACTTGTATTAGTAGTATTCAAAATATTAATATTAGAATTATTTAAATTAGGATTTTTATAAAACATTATATATTTTCTGGTTAAATTTATTTCATAATCAATATTAAATAAATTAGATAAATCATAAATATCAATAAAAACATTAGTACCTTTTATAATTGGATTAGTAAAAACTTCTTTATCTTGTCCCTTTATTTTTAATTTCCATTTATTATCAGAAAAAATTACTTTAGAAAAAAGTATTAATGAAAAAAATAGAAATAAAAATCCTAAAATTACTAACAAATATTTTTTATTATTTAATTTAAAATTTTTCATATCATTTAACTCCTTTTAAAAGAAATTATTTCTTGTATATCAATTTTTTTAATAATTTCATTATTTATTTCTTTATTATTTTTAATCATTATGGCTTTATCTAAAATAGAAATAAGCAATTTTTTATTATTTTCAGATAAATCAGTTTGTACATTTTTATAACCAAATTCAGATAATTCATAAGCAAATATAGTTAAACAAGAACCTTTATTAAAAGGTAAAATAATACCTGTAAATCCAAACAAAGGAGAAATATATTTAACAACATTTAAAACCATATTACAAGTAGTTAAAATATAAGATGCAAATAAATATTTATTAAATTGATTTTTTAATATATTCCAAACGCTATCTAAATCACCTAAAACTATATAATAATCAATATTTAATATATCACATCTAGTTTTTACTTGATATAAAAAACAAGATTTACATTTTTCATAAGAAGCACTACATTTATAAGAAAATCTACCATCAGGACAATCAAAAGGTTTTTGACAATAACTTATAGTTATAAATCCTTTACCTTTAGAAAAATCATTTATTACCTTATTTAAATTAGTATCAATATAAAATTCTTTATTTTTTTTGAAAAACTTATTAAAAATATTAATAAATAAAATTTTAGGTAAATATATAATAGAATTAAGGATAATTCTAAATGGATTTTTAAAGAATAATTGCAATAAATATCTAAAAGTAGGTTTCCTTAAATAATATTTAGTCATTAAAAAGAAATTAGGATTTTTTACCTTAAAATAATCAGGGAATTCTTTAGAAAATCTTTTAAAATATTTAACTAAATCATTATTTATCATATTAATTTTGCAAATTAAGTAATTCTTGGATTTTATTTATAGCCTCATGCTTTTGTAATTCCTGAATAATAGGTAATAAATCTCCATCTAATATAGCCTCTAAGTTTTGGATAGTTAAATTTATTCTATGATCAGTTACTCTATTTTGAGGAAAATTATAAGTTCTAATTTTTTCACTTCTATCACCAGTTTTTACCTGTTGTCTTCTTTGTTTTCTTAATTCTTCTTCTTGTTTTTCTTTTTGTAATTGTGATAATTTAGCTCTTAAAATTCTAAGAGCTTTTACTTTATTTTGATGCAAACTTCTCTCATCTGAACATGTTACTACTATACCAGTTGGAATATGTTTTAATCTAATAGCGCATTCATTTTTATTGACATGTTGCCCACCAGCACCACCAGCTTTAAATGTTTCCATTTCTAATTCATCTTCTTTTATCTCTATTTCTTTTTCTTCAACTTCAGGTAAAACTACAACAGTAGCAGTAGAAGTATGAATTCTACCACTAGCCTCTGTTATAGGTACCCTTTGAACCCTATGAGTACCACTTTCATATTTAAAATACTTATAAGCATTCTTACTATTAACAGCAAATACAATCTCTTTAATTCCACCTAAATCAGTAAAATTTTGATCTAATATTTCTATTTTAAATTTCATTTTATCAGCGAATTTAGAATACATTCTAAATAAATCAAAAGCAAATAAAGCAGCTTCTTCTCCTCCAGTACCTGCTCTTATTTCTATTATTATATTTCTTTCTTCTTCTTCAGGCAAAACCAACTGCCACAAAGTATTTTCTATTTGAACCAATTCTTTTTCTAAATTATTTATTTCATTTTTATAAAAATCTTTAGCATTCTCATCTTTTTCATTAGTTAATAACTCTCTTGCATATTCTATGTCTTCTATTATTTTTTTAAATTTTTCATAAACTTCTATAAATTCCTTTATTCTTGATTTATTTTTAGTTAAATTTATATAATTAAAGGAATTATAACCTTCTTTTTGAGCTACTTCCTCTATTTTTTTATCTATTTCTATTAGCTTATTTCTATTTATTTCATATATTTTCTGTAGTATATTAAAATTTTTTTCATCTTTTAAATCAATCATAGCAATCCCTTCTTTAATTAGCTAATTAATTCTTTTAATGAATATAATTTCTTAATTCACATATCTTAAATAATTTATAAAAAAAGATTCTAAAATAAACATTAAGTTTAAAAAAATATCATTTAAACCAATTTTAATTTGATAATATTCATTAGTTTTAAATTTTAATAATTTTAATTCAAAGTTAGAATAAAAATTTATAATAAAATCAAGTTTTTCCTTATCAACTGGTAAATTATCAATTACTAATTTTAAAGTATCTTTACTTATAAGATTGTACAAAAAATTTAATTTATCTTTATCTATAATTTCTTGCTCTATTTCTAATTTGATACTATCAAGATCATTTTGAATCAATTCATAAAAATTAAAAATAATTGAAAAGATAAAAAATATAGTAAAAAAATTTTTATTTAAATTAAAATAAATGCCATTATAATTACTATTTAAATTGCTAATAATTTTTGATTCTGAATTATTATTTAATGCAAAAAATATAATATATTTGTAAAAATTAAAAATATTATTATAAATTTCAAAATTTTGATTTAGATTAAGTACTTTTACTCTACCTTGCAATTTATAAAAAAACTGAAAAATAGATAAATAATTTTCAACTTCTTTATTATCAATTATTATTAATATATCAGTATCTTTGAAAAAAGGGGTATATATTTTTAGTTCTTCTTTCTTTTTAAGTTCAAAAGCATAATGAAGTAAATAAAAATACAGATTAAAATCATCCAAATTAAATTTATTTACTTCAAATAAATTTAAATTAAGTTTTAGATTCATAAATTTATATCCTTAATAATCCAGTTATCAACTATTATATCAATTCCATCCTGTAATTCTTTAATACTTACACCTTTATTGATTTTAATAAAACCATTTATAGTTCTTAGCAAAATAGTATCACCTTTTTTCAAATTATTAACATATTCTATATAATTCAAAATATTACGTTTAATATTATTAAGGTTTTCAATAGTTTTAGATTTACTTAAATTAGAAGGTATATTTTCTACTTTATCTTTTATTTCATCAATAAAAGTTCCTTTATATAGTTGTCCTATTTTAAAAACCCTTTTATTTTGATAATTCTTTATTGATTCTTCTACATAATTTAATAAACTTTCTAATTCATTAATTATATTTTTTTTTGCTTCATCATTTATTAATACTTTTATATTAACATTAACTGGCAAAAATAGCTCTAATGCATTATTTTTATTTTTTTTAATATTTTTTTTAGTATTCATATTATATTATTTTTTAACATCAAATACAGTCCTTCTTTTTTTCAATTTAGCCTTAGTTTCAGAATATTTCATATACACAGGAACAGTATTTTGTAATTCTTTTTGCTTTAAATAATTTATATAAAAAACACCTAAAACCAATACAATTATACTTAATGAAGCAATTATTAATAAAAAATTCATTAAATTTAAGGAAACTTCATTATTACTTTTCTTAATATTTATTTGATTATCATCGTTATTAACTGTAACATTTACAGAATTATTTTGATTATCATAACTATTAGTAATTCCTTTATTAGGCATATGACTTTGATAATAATTTTTAAATAAATCAGGAGGATAGTAATATATTTTTTTAGGTTTTTTTTCTAATTCTTGACTTCCTTCTTCAGTTTTATCAAGAGGATTAGGTGCTTCAGGATCATATTTATATTCAAAACCCTTTGGAGGAACTAAAACCCCAGCTTCAACTTTATCATCTTCAAAAAGGATTAAAGACAAAACATTAATAATTATAAAATATAAGAAAATGATAAATATTAATAAAAACTTATTATTAGATTTTTTTAACATAGACTTACCTTCCTTTATTAATAAACACATCCCTATTAATAGTTTAGGTATTTATATCCATTTTCCCTTCTGTCAAAAAATCTGTTTTTACTGTGATTTTTTCAAAATAAATCTTATTAACTTCACCCTATATTTTAACAATCTTATAAATGAAATTCTTGATTCCCTAAATTATTTTAACGAAATAGAATATAAATATATAGATAAGGTTATAAACAGTATATATATAGGAGGAGGAACTCCTAACTTAATTAATATAAAATATTTAGAAAAACTTCTTAAAGTACTTTACAATAATTTCAAAATTGATAACAATAGCGAAATAACTATTGAACTAAATCCAGAGCTAATTACATCATATTATCTTAAAGATTTAAAAAATATAGGAATAAATAGAGTAAGTATAGGAGTACAAACATTTAATCTTTTTGGGTTAAGAATTCTAGGTAGAACATCTAATCCAAATTCCATCATATCTCAAATTGAATTAACTTACAAATACTTTGACAATATATCTATTGATCTAATATATTTATATCCATTTCAAAAATTAGAATCAGTTATTAACGATATAAATATAATTAAAAACTTACCAATAAGTCATATTTCTTACTATGCGTTAGATATATATGAAGATAAAAAAGTTATTTATCACAAATTTAGCAATATCCTTAAAGAAATTCAAAAAAATCAAGAAAATTTTGAAGAATATTATAACACAATACATTATAAATTAAAAGACTTAGGTTTTGAACACTATGAAGTCTCTAATTTTGCAAAAAATAAAAAATACTCTATTCATAATTTAAAGTATTGGTATTATTTCGATTACCTAGGATTTGGACCTTCTGCAACTTCCAAACTAACCATAAATAATAAAAAAACAATTAGAATAAATAAAAAACAACTAAACTACTTTAAAAACTTTAATAAAAATTCAGTCTTTAAAGAAACTATTGATAATATAGAAATAATAGACAATATTACAAAATTAAAAGAAATAATAATGCTTTCTTTAAGAACCAAATGGGGTATAAAAATAAAATATAACCAAAATATATACAACTTTAAATTAAATCCCTTAAAATTTAAAAAATTGAATACCTATATTCATAAAATTTATAAAATATTAAATATACAAAATCAATAAAAATAAAAATAAAAATAAAAATTTAAATACACTCCTCTTGTATATTTCTCAATATTTAATAAATCATAAACTAAATTCTAATAGAATCTCTAAATACATTATAAACTCCAAATGTAATAGGTAACAATAAAACTCCAAATGGTTTTATAAAAATTAACTACGCCAGTAATAACTCCTATCTTTTATATTTTTAACTTAATTTACTGCTTAAGGGGCTTTGCCCCTTAACAATCCCTCGTGGGGACTTAGCGTCCCCACACCCCTCAAT
>JBMFOW010000052.1:0-10978 GCA_049969455.1 bacterium
TCAGAAAAAACTATAAAGAAGAATAATAAATTAAAGCATTAAAAAATAATAAATATATTAATTTTTAACTTTTCTTTAATTATAATAATATTTATAAATTAGCAAAATATTGAAAAACAATTTGTTAAAAATTATTTGTTTTTTAATCCATAGTAAATAAGAATATAATAAATATTAGAAAGCTAATATAAAGTATATTAATAAATAGTTAAGAGTTAAAAATTGTAAAAGAATACTTTTAGAGTACTAATATATTGTTCTAATAAGCAATTTGTGATGAAGCGGTAAGAATCTTATTTTCAAGCAAGGAATTATATAGATCTATAAAGCGGTAGTAGCTCAGGGGTAGAGCGCCAGCTTCCCAAGCTGGGTGTCGCGGGTTCAAGTCCCGTCTACCGCTACTAAATATCAAATCTTACTAAACTCAAAATTAGGTTCAAAATTAGGTTCAAAATTATAACTCTTTATTATCAATTAATTTTTATGTTAAAGTATTTATTAAAGAAAATAAAAATCAAAATAGGTATGATAACAGAAATACTAACAGCAGCACTAAAATATGTAGGCTCAAATATCAAGGATTTTGCTATATAGTTTATTCCTACTTGAATAGTATATTTTTTTTCATCTTGTAGTACAATTAATGGCCATAAAAAATCATTCCATAAACTTAAAAAATTCATTATAAAACCTGTTATTATATAAGGTCTTAAAACAGGAATATGTATTAAAAAAATTTTTTGAAAAATATTAAAACCTTCTAATTCTGTATAATCATCTATTTCCTTAGAATAATTTCTAAAAGCTTGTACAAATAATAACAAAGTATATAAATTAACTAAAAATGGTAAAAAAACTGATATAAGTTTATCTAATAAATTTAGTTTCATGATAATAAAAAAATTATATATTATCTTTGATTCAACCGGAAATAAAAAAGATATACTAATAAAAGTTAAAATCCAATTACTAAAATTGGTTTTATTTTTATAAAAAAAATAGGCAGCTAATATACTAATAAATACACATAATAAAGACCCAATAACACTGACTAATAAGGAATTTAGTATATATATACCAAAATTGTAATTTTTTATAACAATAAGATAATTATTAACAAAATCTTTTTTAAAAGATAATAATATAACAAATATTATTGGAAACAAAGCAAAAAGAAAAAAAATAATAGAAACAAAAGAGATTATAGTATGAAAAAATAGATTTTGTTTACCCATAAGATAGTTTTTTATAAATTTTGGAAATAATTTTTAGATATAATAAAGAAAGTGGGCTGCCTAGGAATCGAACCTAGGACCCCTTGCTTAAAAGGCAAGTGCTCTTCCACTGAGCTAGCAGCCCACTTTAAGTTTTTTTATCTATTCTTTATTTTAAACCTTTTATCTACTTATAACGAATGATTTATTCACTAGTTATTAACATATCTTATATAATACCCTTTTTACTTCTAAGTTAATTGTTTTTTCTCCTTATTTTTATTCTTTTTCTTCTCTTTTGCCAATCTTTTCTCTTTCTTTTTATCTTATTTTAGTATTATATTAAACAACAGCGGATATTCTAACGGGCATCAATAAATATAAAAATCCTTCTTTTTCAGATAATTCACATTTTAATGGGCTATCGCTATCAATAAAACTTAATATTAATTCATCTTCTTTGACTTTGTTTAACATATCTTCTAAAAATTTACTATTAAAAGCTACATTTAAACTTTCACCTTTAAAATTACTTATGATTAACTCTTCTTTAGCTTTTCCTATTTCACTTTCAATAGATTCAATAACTAATTTATTTTTAGCTATATTGAAAATAATGACTCCTGACAATTCTTTACATTTACTAAGTAAAGAAACTCTTTTAATAGCATTTAAAAATGGTTTTCTACTAATGCTAAATGAGGTTTTAAACTTGGAAGGAATAACTTCTTTATATTCTGGAAAAGATCCTTCTATTAATTTAGAGTTAATTGTTACTTTTCCAAATTCTGTATCATAGCTAAAGCTGATACTAGTTTCATTAAAATTGATAACAACTTCTTCATTTAATTCTTTAAGAACAGCATTTAAGCTCTTAACAGGTACTATTAGTTTATAAACTTCTTCATTATTTAACTTTTTAGAAGATTGATAACTTATAGAGTAAAGAGCTAATTGACTACCATCAGTAGCTACTAAGTTTATGTTATTATTATTTATTTCAAATAGAATTCCTGCAAAAACAGGATTACTATCTTCTGGATAACTGCTAGCATAAATAACATAATTTATTCCATTTTCAAATTCTTCACTATTTAAGGTAATACTATTATTAAAATCTCCAAAATCTATTTCAGGATATTCTCCTTCGCTAATAGTAGTTAATTCAGCTCTGAAACCAAGAGAATTTATAATTAATTTATTTTCTTCGACTTCTAATTGAATTTCGGGGTAATCAATTTTAGATATAATTTTAAAGAAATCTTTGGAAGGTAAAATAACGCTACCTTCTTTAAATACTTCACAATTAATATAGGCTTTGAATTCATTTTCTAGATCAGTAGTTGTTAAAATAAGATTATTATCAGTTGCTTCAATTTTTACTCCTTCTAAAACGGTTAAAGGAGTTTTGGATGGAATAATTTTATTAGCAACTGATAAAGCTTTTTCTAAGTAAGAAGTAGATAAATTTACTTTCATATTTTTATCACCTTTAAAACCTACTTTAGTTTAATATTCAACTTTTTTCTATAATTCCCTTTTTAATTTAAATAAAAAATTTTTTAGTCAAAATATTTTTTATAACTAATGTAATATTTTTTATAACGAATGTTTTTCTTAGCTTTAAAAAATCTAAATAAATCAATAAATAAAAAACCAAAAATAAAACCAATAATATGAGCTAAATAAGCTACATTAGAACTATAATTAAAAAGCAAATTTAATAAATTTATAATAAACCATAAGATAATAAAAATAAAAGCAGGAATATAAGTAAAACCAATAAAAATAAAAATAAAATAAACAGTTAAAATAGGAGCAGTAGGATAAAGTTTTAAATAAGCTCCTAAAATTGCACTAACTGCACCACTTGCTCCTATTAAATTAATATCAATATTATTAGTAAATAAAACTTGTGGTATTGCTGCTGTAATACCACCAATTAAGTAAAATAACAAAAATCTAAAAGATCCTAATTCATCTTCTATATTGTTACCAAATATCCATAAATAAAACATATTAAAAAATATATGACTAAAATTACCATGAATAAACATATGTGTTATTAATGTCTTATAATCATGTAAATAAAATAAACTTTTAAAACTTAATCCGTATTTCTCTACTATTAATTCTTTAGAAAAAGTAATTTCTAAAATAAAAACAATTACATTAATAATAATAATAAGTAAAGTAACAACAGGAAAGTTTTTAGTAGGATTAATATCTTTTAATGGAAGCATAAATAATAATTAATCAAAAAGAGTTTTTACATTATTAATTTTAAGAACTTCATGATTATAAAAAGGCTCTGCATAATCAGTTCTAGCGAGAACTCCCCAATATTTAGCAAAGGTTTTAATATAATCCTCTACTTGAGTATCTCCAAATTGACTTTTATAAGCTTTACAAGCTTCTATTTTTTTATTTATAAAATCTGTTATATCTACTACAAAAGAAGGAGTTAAATTTATTCTTAAATGATTTGAAAAAAACCTAAAAATCTTTTTCGGATAGTAATTTTGATTTATTTCTTCTAAATTTAATTCTTGATCTGTTGTATTTAATAAAATAAAATTTTTATATAAATTAAAATTAATTTTGGTTAATTTGGAATAGAATCTAGAGGCATAAGCTATATTAAATGCTTGTATATGATCAGGATGTGCATCTATTTCTAAATGAGAAAATATAATTTCAGGTTTAAAGTTTCTAATAATAGTAGCTACCTTTATTCTCGCTTCGATGCTATCAAACAAAAATCTATTTTTTAGATCTAAAGTTATTCTGTAAGCACCTAAGATTTCAGCAGCTTTTTTAGCTTCTTTTAATCTTGTTTGTGGATCTCCTTTAGGTGTAGGTTCTCCATTCGTTAAATCTAAAATCAAAACTTTATAACCTTCAGAAACAAATTTAGCAATTGTTCCACCCATAGAAATCTCGCAATCATCAGGATGAGCACCTATCGTTATAATATCTACCTTCAATTTTATCCTTAACCTCCTTCCATTATAAACTATCTAAAAAATATCTACTTATTATAAATAATATCAAAGTAACAAAAAAGAAAGCGCTAATTATTATATATCTTGCTAAATCACTTAAGTTATTACCCCCAAAAAATTTTAGTATATAAAATCAAACTTAAAAAAAAGATAATTTACATTTATTTTTAGATTTTTATCTTTTTGTTTATTATTTATATTTCTAGTTTTATTTAGATTATCAAAATCCATGTAATGTTAAAAATTGGTTTTTAATTTAGCAAAATAATATTTAGAAAAATAATTTTTAAATAGATAATAATATAATAGCAATTAAGGATAAAAATAAGCCAATAGCTTGTGTTAATGTAATTTTTTCTTTTAGTATTAAGAAAGCTAACAAAATAGTAACAATAGGGTATAAAGCTGTTAAAACTGTTACAATAGATAAATTCCCCTTTTCATAAGCTTTTAGTAAGAAAAAAGTACCTATTCCACCAGTTAAACCCGCTAAAAATGGATATAAAAAACCTAATTTATTAGTTAAATTAAAAATGTTAGATATTAAAAATAAAGCTGTTAAAACAGAAACTAAAAATCCTCCCCACATTTGATAAAAGAAACCTAGTTTAGGATCAATATAATTAGTTCCTAATTTCATAAAAAAACCAGATACTCCCCAAAATATAATACTTAATAAACTAAAAAATAACCAATCCTTCATATTTTATTATTTATCATCTATAATATCTCATAAACATTTTTATCATCTATAATATCCCATAAACATTAAAGCACCTAATATAGAATTTCCACAAGATATAAGTAACATTATTAAGGAAATACCTAGGCCAATACCACTTATTAATTTATCAATTTGCTCTTTAGCTCTGATAAAACCCATTATTCCTAAAACTAAACCTAAAATAGAGAAAAATATTGCACATAAAGCGAATATATTAGCTGGACAAGCAATAACACTTGATACAATAGAAGAAATACCTAAAATTTTGGGTATATTATCTTGTTGGGTATAATTTACAGAGGGAGTTGATAAAGGCTGCTGAAATCCTGAAGAAATTTCTTGTTGGGATTGAAAAGGTACTTGCTGAAATTGTTGATTAAACGTCGGTTGTGAAAATTGTTGAGAAGATGGTTGCTGTGGAAATTGTTGTTGTGGAAATTGTTGATAAGGTTGCTGATATTCTTGCTGATATTGTTGTTGTGGAAATTGTTGATAAGATTGTTGAGTAGGAATTTGTTGATTAAAATTAGGATTTATTTTTAAATCAGCACCACAAAATGGACAAATATTTGCATCTTCTGGTACTAAGTTACCGCACTTTAAGCATTTATTCATTATTTTTTATCACCCCTATATTTATTAAAGAATATATAATAAATCTATTTCCAAATAGAACTAACATCAACTTGTAAATACTTTATATTAATATTGTTATCTACCTTAAAAGTATTATCAGATAGATCTTTAGAATAAACTAATTTAGTATTCATAGATAAATCATAATATTCCAAGTTAGGATATTTAGAAACTTTAAGATAATATTTTGATATATTATATTCTTTTAAATTTTTATCCTTATATAATGAATCGAGAAAATTATCTACTTTAAAAACAGCATAATCTTCTAAGGTATCGGTATTAACTACATTAGCTGCAAAATCTATATATCTGCTATTTATATTTAAAACAAATAAACTCCTTAATCTAGTAAAATAATTATAAGAAGTATCAGATAACAGTTCTTTTAGAGTAACAATTTTGTTTAAGTTTAGGTTATTAGGATTTAAATAAACTAAAAATATTTCAGAAGTATCTTTATTTCTACTATCAATAAATAAAGTTAAATTATCATCATTTAAAATATAACTTAAATAATAATCATCATTAATGGTACCTAAAGCTAAAGATCTTAAAATTTTCATAGATTTTAAATCAACTAAATTTATTAATACATTTTCCTTTTCATAAGGTTTGAAAGACCTTGTTTGAGAAATAAATATTAATTTATCTTTGTATAAAATTGAAGCTTTGATACTTTCATCAAAAGCTCCACCTAAGCCAAAACCTCTTATAAAATTAAAATTACCATCTAAGATAGAAAAATAAATATCTTTATTACCTGATGCTTTTAAATAACTACCAACTAACAAATATTTATTTAAACCTAATTTATATAAATAATATGGTTTATCTTCAGAGTTAGTACCAATTAAATAAATTTTATCTACATCTAAATTATCGTCTAATTTTATAATTAAAGAATTTTCTTTACCAAAAGTAGCGCTTCTTGTAGATGATAAAATAAAAGGAACATTATCAACAATACTTATATTAGAAGCATCTTCTTGTCTATTACCACTTATAACATAATATTTAATTAAATTCAAATTATTATCTAAAATAGAAACAAGAATATCTTCTAAAGTATCCTGATTATAACTCCAAGTATTACCAACAGCTATTAAGTAATCTTTATATTTTTTTGTATTAATTAAATTATCATTAAATAAACCACTTAAGACCCCAACATTAGCTTCATAGTCATTATTAGTTTCATTAACTTTAACAAATAGAAAATCACTACCATTTTGAGTAAAACTTTTGGTATCTCCATAAAATAGGTAACTATTATCATTTAAATAAACAACCCCTTTTAAATCATCAATAGATGGAGCTTGTAAAAATCTCTTCTCTTTTAATTCATAATTTAATTTATAATCACTATTTAGTTTATAATTTTTAGCTGCGTAACTTATATAAAATAAACTAAAACTAAAAATAACGAAAATAATAGCAAAAAATAAAAATATAGATAAAAATGTTTTATTTTGTTTTTTCATAAAATTATGCACCTCCTTTTATAAATTTTTTGTAATAAAATTGAACAATAAAAGAAGCTACATCAGATGGAGTAGTATTTTGTCCAAATCCTGCATCATAACCTAACTCTTTAGCCAATCTATGATCTATTCTACTACCACCACATATTAAAATAACTTTATCTCTAATACCTTCTGCTTCTAATATATCTACTAATTCTGTTAGATTTCTTATATGCATATTTTTTTGGGTAATAGTTTGAGATACTAATATAGCATCTGCGTTTAATTCTTTAACTTTTTCAACTAAAACAGCTGGCATAACTTGAGGACCTAAATTATATACTTTAAAAACTTTATAAGCCTCTAACCCTTTTTCTCCTTTAAAACCTTTTATATTTAAAATGCTATCTAAACCTACAGTATGACTATCAGTACCGATAGTTGCTCCTACTATAACTAATTTCTTTTTAATATATTTATTAACAAAATCTTCTACTTCATCTTTTGACATTTTCTCATATTCAGGTATAATTGGTTTAATATTTTCTAAGTCTATATCGTAAGTAGTAGCAGCATAAACTACAAAAAAGTAGAAATATTCTAAAGGTTCTTCTACTGTAGCTATTTTAATATCTTTAAACCCCATTTTACTTAATAAAACTTTAGCAGCTTCTATTGCAGTATATTTATCTTTACTTGGTATAGTAAAACTTAACTGGATTATTCCATCATTAAAAGTATCTCCATATGGCCTTATATATCTATTTTTTAATAACTCTTTTATATCTACACCCTTTGTATTTTCCATAATAAATTTACAATTTACTTATTATTATTATTTTTTCTTTTTTAATTTATACCTTTGTAAAACACTTTTTTTATTTTTTGTATAACTATTAGATAAATTATTTTCTTCTAATATTTCAGAATTATCTTTTTGATTAATTTGTTGTTTAATATCTTGAGGTAGCTCTTCTTGATGAGCAAATATACTAGATATATCAGGAGTTATAAAAACTGATTTTGTTTCTTGTTCTTCTTGTTTTATATTTTTAATATCTTTAGGTAGAATTTTATATTTAAGTAAGGAAACTAAAGGAGCAGCAATAAATATGGAAGAAAAAGCACCACTAAAAGTACCTACAGCTAATGCTATTGAAAAGCTTCTTAATGTTTCACCACCTAAAAAAATTATTCCAAATAAAGTTAGTAAAACAGTTAAAGTAGTAAAAACTGATCTAGTTATTGTTTGTATTACTGATTTATTAACTAATTCTTCAAATTTGTTTAAATTTATTTCATTATTGTTATTTATTTCTATTTTAATATTTTCTCTAATTCTATCGAATATAATAATAGTATCCATAACTGAGTAACCTACAACAGTTAGAACTGCAGCTAAAAATATACTATTTATTTCAAATCCAGCAAATCCACTTAACCCTAATATAACATAAATTCCTAACATTACAATAACATCATGTAATAAGGCAATATCTGCAATAATACCATATAAAATATTATTACCAAATCTAAAACCAATATAAATTATTTGTGCAATAAGGGCAATAAATAATGCAATAAATGCATTGGTTAATGTTTGCTTACTTATTGAAGAACTAATATTTTCAGATCTCCTTATTATACCTCCTATGTTTTCTAAATCTTTATTGATTTTATTTTTCTCTAATTCATCCATTGGTTTGTTTTTTAAAACAACTACTCTTTTATATTCATTAGAAGGTAATATAACTTCTTGAATAATTAATTCTTTATCTTTGTTATATTTTTTGTATATATCTAATATTTTTGAATTATCAATATTTTCTTTAAAAGCTACTTCAGTTAAAGTACCTCCAATAAAATCTATCCCTAAAATATTAACTATCTTTAAACTAAAAATTGAATATAATATAACAATTAAAAATATAACAGTATATACTGATATAAAAGTAAGAATAAATTTGGAATTTTTAATTAAATTAAACCCTTTTTCTTGAAGTTTTTTAGTAAAAAAGCTTATATAAAAAGAAAGCCCTATGAAAACTAAAAATAAAATAACATCAATTAAATTAAGATCTTTAATAAAATCCATAATTAATAACCCCTTTGCATTTTTTTTAGTATTTTTTAAATAATTCTCTAGGGTTAGCGGCTACTAAAAAAGCGTTCATTTGTTTTAAAATATCTAAGACTACTCCAACTATAATTAACATAGAGCTACCACTTATATAATATCCAACTAAACCCATCAAAGATAATTCTTGTACTCCTGTTATTTTAGATAGAATCCAGTTAATAATATACATAAAATAAGGGGGAGAAATTGTAATAAAAGATAGAGCTAAACCTGAAATAAAAGCTAATCTATATAAGGTTTGTTCTAGAAATTTTTTGGTATCTTGTCCAGGTTTTATACCTAAAATAACTGCACCACTTTTATTTAAATAATCACTTAAATCATCCACATTTATTATAATAAAAGTATAAAAATATGTAAATATAATAATTAAAGTAGCATAAATAATAGAATGCCATAAATTCCAAAATAAACTATTAAAAAATATTTGTAAATTATTTAAATTAAAATCAGAAGGTATAACTAAAGATGATGGAACTATAGTTTTATAAATGAAACTTAATAATATATTATTAGAAATAATAGTTTCATTAATTTTAAAAGCTTGTAAAACAGTAATAGGAAAATAAAGTAAAGCTACAGCAAATATAATAGGTAATACTCCTGCTGATAATAAAGGTAAGGGTAAAAATGTACTTCTTTGTTGAACTACTTTATTACCTCCAAAAACTCTCTGAGTTATCATAATAGAGATCTTTCTAATAGATAAAGATAAAAATGCTACAATTGCTACAAAGAATATAAAAAATATAATTTGAATACCTATAACTAGAAAATTATTTAGTAAATTAGATCCAATAGATACGACAGAATTAATTATAAATCTAGGTAATCTAAATAAAATTGAAGAAAAAATTAAAATAGAACTTCCATTACCAATACCTTTTTCATTAATCTGATCAGCTAAGTACATTAAAAAGATACTACCTCCAACTAAAGAAACAATAACTATGAATAATCCTGATAAAGATTTATCATGAAAAATTGCAGGATTAACTTTATAAAGGGTAGTAGTAGCAAAAGTAGCTTGTAATATAGCAATAACAATAGCTAACCATTTAGTATAGAAATTGATTTTTTTTCTACCTTCTTCACCGTATTCTTTTTGTAAAGCAGCTAATTGTGGAAACCCTGCTATCAATAATTGCATAATAATAGCAGCATCTATATATGGAATTATCCCTAAGGAAGTAATAGCAAAATTATTTAGAGCTCCACCAGTAAATAACCCAAAAAATGCAAATAAATTACCACTACCACTAATAAATTGTCTCCAAACTTCTAAATTAATCCCGGGTACCGTTATATTAGTAGATATAACAAATAAGAAAATAACAAATAAAACAAATTGGATTCTACTTATTAATTGTTTATATTGAACACTTTCATAAATTTTATTTAATTTACTATCAATCATAATAATTAATCTTCCTTTATAATATTATTTATTAGATTTTTTAGATTAGTTTTAATTTGTTTATGAAGAGAATATTTAGTATCAGTATCTAAATTTTCATATATAATATAAGAAACAACTCCTAGAACTGCTCCAATTATAGCTGAAAACAATAACTTTCTTTTTGAAATTTTTTTTAATTTATTTTCACTTAATTCTAAGTTATTTTCATTTTTATTTTCATTTATATATATTTCATTCATGATAAATACTCTCCTTGTTATTATTTTTTGTATATTATTATTTTTTTTCTATTTTATAATAATTAAACTTACCTATTTTAATTATTGTAGGTTCAATAAATTCTATGAATTTATTAGATAAATCTAATTTTTGT
>JBMFOW010000053.1:0-10400 GCA_049969455.1 bacterium
CTAAATAAAATATAAAATATTTTTTATTATTACCATCATAAATTAATAAATCATTTGTAAATGTATATAATTCATTCAGCAAGAAATTAGAAACCTCTAATAATTTTAATTTTAAATTTTTTTCTATCTTAAATATTAAAACTTTAAATATGTAAGTTTATAAGTATAATTAATAATACTATCAAAAATAAATTCAATAAGGAATTTAAAATAGAAATTAATTTATAAACACTAAAAAAGATTAAAAAATAAAAATATAAGATAAGCTAAAAATTGCTAAAAAATAAAGAAAAGAAACAAAAACTACAAAACTTGAATTTAAAAGTAATTCTATATACTTATATTTATCTTTAAATATTGATTTTTCTAAATATTCTAATTCTTGGATAATTTGAGATATATCTTTTACATCAATACTATATAGATTATTCCGATTTTTAATTAAATTTTGGTTTTTAATTAAATCTTTAAAGCTCATTATATACCCCTTTTTTATTTGGATTATACATTTTTATAAAAAATTCCTTAAGGGTTTTTTTAATTTTAATAGAATTTTATATTAGTATGCTAAAAAGTTTAATAAAAAATATAGTAAAAATATTTGATCCAAATGAAAAAGAACTTAATAAAATAAGACCTATTTTAAATAAAATAAATGAATTAGAAAATAGTATATCTAAATTAAAAGATGAAGAATTAAAACAAAAAACAAGTGAATTTAAAGAAAGGGTATCAAAAGGAGAAAGTTTAGATAGTATATTACCTGAAGCATATGCAGTAGTAAGAGAAGCAGGAAAAAGAATATTAAAAATGAGGCACTTTGATGTACAAATAATAGGTGGGATAGTTTTACATCAAGGAAGAATAGCAGAAATGAAAACAGGTGAAGGTAAAACATTAGTAGCAACATTACCTGCTTATCTTAATGCTTTATCTTCTAAACCTGTTCATATAGTTACAGTAAATGATTACTTAGCCAAAAGAGATGCTTCCTGGATGGGGCCATTATATAATTTCCTTAACTTATCTGTAGGATACATCGAACAGCTAATGGATAAACAAGAACGCCAAAAAATGTATCAAGCAGATATAACTTATGTAACTAATTATGAAATAGGTTTCGATTATTTAAGAGATAATATGGTTTATGATTTAAAAGATAGAGTATTAAGAGGATTAGAATATGCTATAATAGATGAAGTAGATTCAATATTAATAGATGAAGCGAGAACTCCATTAATAATTTCAGGGCCAGCTGATGATGACCCTAAACTATTTAAATTATTTGCTAAAATAGTTAATGACCTTAAAAGAGATATACACTATACAGTTGAAGAAAAAACTCATTCTGTTGTATTAACAGAAGAAGGTATAAAAGAAGTTGAAAAAAAACTAAATACAGATAATTTATATTCTAATTTCATGTATGCATTTCATATAAATGCGGCCTTAAAAGCTAAAGAGTTATTTAAAAAAGATAGAGAATATATTGTAGAAAATGGTGAAATAGTTATAGTAGATGAATTTACTGGTAGAAAGATGTATGGTAGAAGATTTTCTGGGGGTATCCATCAAGCAATAGAAGCTAAAGAAGGAGTAGAAATAAAACAAGCTAGTAAAACATTAGCTACTATTACTTATCAAAATTTCTTTAAATTATATAAAAAATTAGCTGGGATGACAGGAACTGCTGCTACTGAAGAAGAAGAATTTAAACAAATTTATGGTATGGATGTAGTTATTATTCCTACTTATAAACCTACTAAAAGAAAAGATCATCCAGATTTAATTTTTGGCACTGAACAAGGAAAATTTAAATATTTAGTAGATTTTGTCCAAGAACTAAATGAACAAGGAAGACCTGTATTAATAGGTACTAGAAATATCCATAAAAACGAAATAATATCTAAAATGTTATCTGAAAGAGGAATAAATCATTTTGTATTAAATGCGAAAAATCACGAAAAAGAAGCAGAAATAATAGCTCAAGCTGGAAAACTAGGAGCTGTTACTGTCGCAACTAATATGGCAGGAAGAGGTGTAGATATAATCTTAGGTGGAAAACCTTTAGATGATTCTCAGCTATGTGATCTACCAGATTGTCAAGTAGAATTTAAGCATACTAGAGAATATCATAAAGTAGCTGAATTAGGTGGGTTATACGTAATAGGTACAGAAAGACATGAATCTAGAAGAATAGATAATCAATTAAGAGGACGTGCAGGTAGATTAGGAGATCCAGGAGATACTGTATTCTTTGTTTCTATAGAAGATGAATTATTCCAAATCTTTGGAGGATCAAATTTAAATAATTTAATGAAACTTTCTTTTAATCAATTAGATGAAAAAGAACATATTTCTGCTTCATTTATTGCTAAACAATTAGATAAAATCCAAGAAAAAATAGAAGCTACTCATTTTCAAATAAGAAAAACTTTATTAGCTTATGATGATGTAATTAATAGACAAAGAGAAGCTATTTATAAAGAAAGAGATAAAATTTTACATAAAGAAGAATTATTAGATAACTTATTAGCTGTATTTAAAGAATTTATTGAAAGAGCTAATAATTATGTAATCTCTTACTTTATTGAAAATAATATAATTAAAATAGAAAAACAAATGATAATAGATAAATTAACTGAATTTTACAGAACTTTTTTACCTCTAGATGTTTTAGTTATTGTTTTAAAAATATACAATGATAATTTAACTTTAGATATATACTCTTCTGAAAATTTATCTAAAGATTTAAACAAAATTATAGATACATTAGCAAATGTATTACTAATAGAATTAAAACAAAGGTTAATGAATGAAAGTCAAATTCCTGAAGAAATCTTTTTAGATGTTATAAAATTTATAATGCTACAGATAGTTGATAAGTATTGGATTGAACATTTACAAAATATAGAGTATTTAAGAGAAGGGATAAAGTTAAGGGGATGGGGAAACATTGATCCTTTAACAGCTTTTAGAGACGAAGCTAATCAATTATTCAATGAAATGATTATAAATATTCACGAAGAGATTATTAAAAATGTCTTTAAAATTAAGATAGTTTTTAAAGAGGAATAGAATACATGGATAATAAATTCTTTTTCATTTTAGTTACCTTAATAATAATTATTATTTTTGCTGTTAATATTATATTCGCTTTGCGAAAAAAGATTAATTAATTTTTTTATATTAATTTTAAATAAAAGGCTAAGAAAAGCATAAAAAAATAATATTTCATTTCAAGGTAAGTTAAGTTTGAAAAAATAAAAATAAAAAGGGGGGTTAAGGGGGTGCCCCCCTTTGGTCTGGGGGCTATGTTAGTTGGATAACCCCCAAAAGGGGTTAAGGGGGTTTAACCCCCTTTGGATTGGGGGTGTGGGGGGCTAAACCCCCTAATGAGTGAAACCCCTTAAGCTTTAAGTTAATTTTAAAAAGTTAAGTTAAAAATAAAAAAATAAAAAGGGGAGGTTATTAAGTTTAATGTTTGTTACAGGATTTTTTACGTTAGGTATTATAATATTAAGTGTTATTATTATTGTTCTTATAAATGTTTTATTAAGCATGTATAGAAAGGTACCTCCTAATAGAGCATTGATAGTAACTGGTTTAAAAAAATTTAGGTTTAAATATTCATAAATCATTTTTTAAAATAAACTACTAAATAAATTCAAATTACTAAATTTATGAGGAGGTAAAAATATTATGATTTCTTTATTATTAAGTAAAAATGTAAATGAAATAGTATTAAATGAGTATTTAGAATTTGCTAATTTAATAAAAGAAGAATATAATAAAAAGTTTAATAAAAATTATGAAGTTAAGCATTTTTTTTATGAAGAATCAAAGATAGATGATTTAGCTAATAGTGCTGCTATTATTTTAAGTGGTGGAGTAGATGTTTATCCAGAATTTTATAATTCCACAATTTTATACGATGAATCTTTATATAAATTTGATAAAAACAGAGATCAATTTGAATTAGAGTTATTAGAAAAATATCATAAAAGTATTCCTATTTTTGGGATTTGCAGAGGAATACAGATTATAAATGTTTATTTTAAAGGTACCTTATTTCAACATTTACCTTATGATATAAAAGGGATTGTTATAGATAATGCTCATAAAATCTATCCAGAAATAGAAGATTTTAAAGCAAAAAGAAAACTAAGACATTTAATATATGGTACTTTTTTTGATGAAATAGATAATTTAATAGAAAATGTAAGTAATATAAATGAATTAAAATTAGTTAATTCAAGACATCATCAAGCTATTAAAAAATTAGCTCCTGATTTTAAGATACTTGCTTTATCTAAAGATGGAATTGTAGAAATGATAAAACATCAAAATTTACCAATCTTAGCTGTACAATATCACCCTGAACAAAAAGAAATAATTGATAATCAATTACCTTTAGTAAAATATTTTGTTAATTCAATAAATTTATAAATTATTTTATAAAGAGTATATAGTTATTTTAATTTAGAAGAAAATTTTTCGATTTAGTATTTAAATCTTTTATAGATATTTAGGATTAATAAAGATTTCATTAATGTCAGTAGGCAAATTAGTAGGTCCAAAAGCCTTTATTTTATTAAATTTTAATTTCTTATTTGAAGGACTGTCATTTATATTATCCAATTCAAAAATTGTTAAATTCTTAGGGATTTCGTTATTTATTAAATTTTTATTTTCTTTAGTTACATTAGAACTAAATTTATTACCTATTTGATCATCAGCTAATTCATTTGTCAACTGATTTGATTTTAATTGGTTTGAATTTAAATTAGTATCTATATTATCATTTATAACTGGTAATTCATTATTTATATCAATAGATTTAGGAAAATTAGGATTTATTTTTGGTATTTTATTATCTGGTATTTTAAAATTATTTATATTGTTAATATCCATATTTTATCACCCCTTTTTTATTTCTCTAATTTTTTTCATTATTCCTTATAAAATTTTGTAAAAAAAATGTTAAAAAATGTAAAAGGACAGTAGGAATTTTAGTATTTTATTTTATAATATAAAATAGGAGGGGATAATATGATAAAGAAATTTTATAAAAAAATATTTAAAGGATTTAGTTTAATAGAAGTAATAATAGCAGTTAACTTATTAGCATTAATTTTAGCTATTTTAGGTTTATCTGCTTTAGGTAGCCAAAAATTATTACTTAATGCTCAAATTAAAAATGAGATTTCTAAAATAGGAGAAGGAATATTAGATTACATCAGCTCTTTACCACCTAGTGATAGATTTGCTGATATTACTTCATCTGAAAGTCCTACTAATAATATATACTCAATTAATGATTTTATTAAGACAGGATATATTAATAATCAATTTATTCTAAATCAGATAAATAATATTTTACAAACAAGTTTATCTCAAATTAGAGTTGGTCATTCCAATACTTTTAATAATAATAATGGTTTTACCCATAAAGGAAGAGTAATATTATTTGGTACTAACAGAAATAATAGTTCATATGTAGAAATAAGAAGGATTCAAGACAGAATATATCAAGTTAATTTAGTAATTTTATATCAATCAAATCCTAGGAACTTAAATAATCCTAAAGTAATTAGACTTTCTAGAGTTATTACTTTCTAAAATTTATTTAAATAGAAATAAGGAGGTATCATGAAAAAAAATTGGAAAAAAAATAAAAAAATTAAAAATGGTTTTACACTAATTGAAACAATTATAGCAACAGTTATATTTTTAGTTATTATATTGATTTTTATACAAGTTTTTAGTTCTATTATAAAACAAAATAGAGCCTCTATTGAAAAAGCTAGAATGAATGAATACTTAGCTTTAATTGAAAAAACTATTAAAGATGAACTAAATGCTTCTAATTTAGAAGTTGATCCTATTACCTGGAGTTTTTTAGAAAATTCTAATGCGATAGTTAATCCTAAATACTACCCTACTTGTGTTATTCAACCTAATATTTTTCAACAATCAATTGATATTAGTCAATTTCCTTTAGTATATATTTATCCTGATCCAAATAATCAAAGAAATACATTAGCAGCATTAAAAGTAGATCAGTCTCAAAGAATAGTAAAAGGTATATTAAATGTAAATTCTCTACCTTTAACTTTAATAAATGCTGTTAATCCAGATCCAAACAATAGAAGACAAATAAGATGGTACTATGTATTAAATCGAAACATAACAGATCCAACTTCTTTTTCAGATAATGAAAATGCAAATTTAGATATTATAACTAGGCCCCGATCTCTTAATTTGACTCAAAATCCACCTTTAATAGATCTATCTAATCAAGTACCTCAATATGAAAGAAATTCTAGTTATAGAATTAGTGTAGTTGTATCTAGAATAAGAACAAATCCTAATGATACAACTTTAAATCTACATGGAACTTATTGGATAAGTACTCCGAACAATAGAGTTTTTGATCCTGTTAAGCTAATGATATATACTAGTATCTGGATTGAAAAAAATAATCAACCTAATAGAAGAACTTTAGAAACTAAAAGGAGCTTCTTAATTAATTTAAAATATAAAAGAATAATATAATTAAGGGAGGTGTAAATAATGAGGAATTATAATAAAAGAAAGGATAAAGGTGCAGCTTTAATTATTGTATTATTTACTTTAGTTATCGTTAGTGTATTTATGTCTTTAATGTATGCAGTATCAAGAAAACAAATATTATCTGAAACTAGAGAACAACAAGCTTCTATGTATTCTCAATACTTAAGAACTACCTTAGATATAATTATTAGCCCTATAATCATGGGAGATTATAATAATACTATTAATAATGATTTTGGTATTTCACCCCAAGGATTAAACTTTAATAATACTATAATCGTAAATAATGTTACAGGAAACATACTTAATGGATACACATTTAACTTATATTATACAATAGGTAATAATAATTTATGGTCTTTAAATAGAGTTACTATTCAAAGAAGAATAATAAATGGGGCTTTAACAATTATTCCCACTTATGATATAACAATAAATACAATAGTTGCTCAATTAAATAATACTCCTAATGATAATTTTGATACTATTGTTAGGAATTTAGGTAATGATAAAATAAGGTATTCAGGTAGGGCGTTAGCTACAGTAGTTCAAAGAACACCTTATAATATATCTACTAATACTGCGTTGTTTGTAAAGCATCCTATGATGTGGGTCCCATTTGCAGCTGACCCATTTATTGCTCTTTCCTCCGTTAATAATATAGATAAATGTATTGGAATAACCAATGGATATAATGTTAAAGGAGATTTATCTACTCCTAACTTAAATCCAAATGATTTAAATAATGCATTTAGAAATGTCAATAATAGTTCTGCTCTTAACACTTCTGGATTAACTGGTGTTTGGGATGGAACCAAGGCCGGTAGACTAATCTCAGGTGGATCTAATACTGGTTATGCTCGTACCTTTGTTAATCAAAATAGTTTATCAAGTGCTGATGATTTCTCAATTAAAACTTACAAAACCAAAAAAGTTGATAATAATACTGGTACTGGTGGTATTAATGAAGGTAAATTACCAGGTACTGATAATAATGGTAATATTAATTTAAATCAGATTAACAGTGGTAATATAGTAAGAATAAATATAACATCTAATAATGCTATTTTAGTTGGATCTGATAATAATGGAAATATAACAAGAAGACCTCAAAGTGGTGGGCTCATAGAGATGGTTTGGCCTACAGATAATAATAATAATTTTATGCCTAATAATGATACTTCCAAAGCTATTGTTAATTCTTATCCTCCTAAATATGCCACTGTTTACATAGTACCTGATGGTACTAACTTAAGGATTTTCGCAGTTGGAGGATATAGCAAACAAAGAGTTAATGTTAATACTCTTTTAAGTAATATTAATAATTTACCTACTAATGGTAGAACTGTAAATCCTACTAATAATGAAATAATAATTGATTTAAATAGATTAAGTAATGCAGAAAGAAATAGTTTAGCTGCTATTCATGTTAATGGTGGTAATGTAGTTGTAATGCCTAATGGATCTAATAATAATGGATTATATTATTATCCAAATAATAATACCAATAATCAACCTCAACCTTTCCAATTAACAGTAGTTTCTACTAGATTTACCAATACCAATACTACTACAGATAACATTATTAATAGACCATTTTATAGAGATGGACAAGGAAGTGGTAATGATTTAGGAGGTTGGAATATACCTAATAATTTTAATCCTAATAATGGATCAATTGCATTAGGTAATAATGGTGCTACATATATTGTACCTGATACTAGTAATTCTAAGTGGGATAATAGAAGACAAGTAGTAAGAGCTTTAGAAGGTAATACTATTATCCAAAATTTTAGAGATAATGATTTCGATTTTAGAAAAGCTAATAATGAAAGTATAGGTTTTGTTGGATATAGCAATAATAATGGAAATTATCAAAGATCATTTACTGATAACAGTGGTAGAACTATCAATTTTAAACCTATTAATGTAGTATCTCAGAATTACGTAGTACTAAATTATCAAGATAATTCTATTAATAATTATTATTTATCTGCAAATATAATAACTACAAGAGGATCCTTAACTATTCCTGATAGAGATATATATAGGTGGTTGATGGATGATGGAAGATTTAATACTAGAGAATGGGCAGATCAAAATAATGGTTTCCAGAGATATATTATTAAAGATAAAACATTAACATGGTATGGTAAGTATTTAGCTAATTTTGGGTCAGTAGAAGGAGTAGCTAACCCTACTAATCCTAATGAAATTTTTGGTTTTAGTCAAGTTAATATGACAGCTTCTGATAATTCTGATTTAGGAAATTCTATGCCTCCTGTTAATAGACAAGATTGGTATATTAATTTCAACAACAAAAGAATTATTTTATACGATATAGTTAAATTTGAAATTAATAAATAATAAATTTAAAAAAAAGGAAAAATATTTATTTTTAAAGAAACTAATTGTAGAGACATTTAGGTGTAAAGATATTTTTTATTTATATAAATGAATAAAAAATTATTTTTATTAGTAATTATTTCTATATTAGTAGGTTCAATAATTGGAGGTATTATTGGATCTTTATTGACTTTTAATTTAGTTAAATCTAATAATTTAAATAAAAATGCTTCTACTAATAATGTTTTATATAAACAGACTGTAGTAATAAAAGAAGCGGATAAAAATACTTTTGTTAAAGTTATAGAAAATGTTAAGCCTGCGGTTGCAAGGGTTGATGTTATAACCACTGATACTCCATGGTCTAAAGATTGGGATGATTTCTTTAAATATTTTTTTGGGCCAGATTGGGATAAAATGTATAAAGGTCAAGGAATAGGTTCTGCTTTTATTATTGATTCTAATAAATATTATTTAGTTACTAATAATCATGTTATTGAAAAAGCTAAAGAAATTTACATAACTTTTCCAGATAATAGTATTAAATACAAAGCTGATATAGTTGGTAATGATCCCTTTACTGATTTGGCATTAATTAAACTAGATATAACTGACAAAAATACAAAATTACCTGCTTTAGAATTTGATGATTCAGATAGTATAAAAATCGGGGAATGGGTTATTGCTGTTGGTAATCCTTACGGATTTGATTACAGTGCAACTGTCGGAGTTATATCAGCTAAAAATAGAACTATTGATGTAGGGAATTTACATTTAGAAGATTTAATTCAAACGGATGCTCCAATAAATCCTGGGAATTCAGGGGGGCCATTAGTAGATTTAAATGGTAAAGTTGTTGGGGTTAATACTGCAGTTGCCATTGGGGCTCAAGGTATTGGATTTGCTATACCATCTAATAAAGCTCAAAAAATAATTAAAGATCTAGAAACTTTTGGTAAAGTAGTTAGGCCTAATTTAGGGATTGAAGTAATTGATCTAACTCCTGAAATAATTAGATTCTTAGGAATAAATACTAATGATGGGGTTATGATAAAAGAAATAGAAACAGATGGACCTGCTGATAAAGCTGGTTTAAAAAAAGGTGATATCATTTACTCTATTAACTCTGAAATCGTTAAAAATACCATATATTTTAGAAAAATACTAGAAAAATACAAACCTGGTGATAATATAAAAATAGATATAATTAGATTAAATAAAAAATTATCTAAAAATGTTATTTTGGGCTCTAAATAGTTTTTTTACAAAATACTTACCATTAATCCCTGATTTCTAATCAGGGGATGAATTGTATAATAATGAGTACAATTATAAACAAAAAACAGAAAATTAAAGAAAGTATAAAAAAAAACAAAAGTAAAAAGGAAAACTCAAATCCCTAAAGTATGCGAACTTAAAATATCATACTCTAACTTAAATAAAAAACAAAGGGAATAAAGAACAAAAAGATAGAGGAT
>JBMFOW010000054.1:0-10262 GCA_049969455.1 bacterium
AAATCAATTTTTAAAGTTAATTTTTTAAAAGATAAAGAAAATTTAACTAAAATAATAGAAAACTATGAAACTAAAATTAACGATATACTTCATAAAATAGATAATTTGACTAATGATTATGAAATAAAATTAAATGATTTAATTCAAATAATAGATAATTATAAAGATAATATCGAGAAATTAAACACCAAATTAGATGAATTTAATTCCTTAATAGATAATAAGATAATAGATTACTTTCAAAATTATCAAGTTAAGATAGATTTATCTCAAAGTGATAAAATATTGGAAATTGAAACAAATTTAAATAATTTATATGATATCATAAATAATATAAATTCTAAATTAGAGAATTTAAATAAAGAAATAAATTATGAAAATATTGGTAAGTTAATTGAAGAGAAAATAACGGAGTATGTTAATAATGTTCAAGCTGAAATAGATTCGGCTCAAACTGAAAAAATACTACAAATTGATAAAAAAATAGAAACTCTAAATAATCAATATATTAATGTTCAATCGTTAATAGATGCAATTCAATCTCAAAAGATATTTGAATTAGAGGAAAAAATAGCTAATATAAAAAAAGATATAAATAATGTATTATTAGAGACTCAGCATTTAATAGAAAATAAAATAATAGAATATGTAACAAATGTACAAGCTCAAATAGATTCAGCTCAAACTACTTATATCCAAAAAATTGAAAATGAACTGAATTCCTTTAAACAAGAAGTTTATAATATAATTAATAATAATAAAAATGAAATATTTATTAATCTAAAAGAGCAATTTAGTGAATTTTTATTAAATAAAATAATTGAACTAAATAATAGTTTAAATTCATCTTTAAATGAAAGTGTATTAAAATCAATAAATGAGATAAAAGAATTTATAAATAATGATATTCAACAAAATATAACCCAAAATATTGAAAGTGTAATTAACAATAAAGTTGAAAATATATTTAATGAAAAAATAAATAGCATAAGAAATGATTTATTTAATAATTTATTTAATGAATTACTTAATAATTTAAATAATCAAGTAAGTATGGATTTAGAAACAAAAGTAAATCAAATAAACTCAGATTTATTTACTAAAATATCTGATTTACAATCAAATTTATCTTCTTTTTTAAATGAAAATATATTAAAAGCAATTAATGAAATAAAAGAATTTTCTAATACAGAGGTATCAAATAAAATAGATTCTAAGTTAAATGAATTTTACTTAAACTTTAAAAACGAATTAATTAATGTAATAGAATCTCATAAAGATCATACTCAAAAACTAATAGATTATATTCAAGATACTAAAATAGAAGAAATAAATAAAAAAATAAACTCTATTGAAAATAATATAGAAAATAAATTACAAAATGTGTTTAATCAATTAGAAAATAAAATAAAAGAAGAAATTGAAAATAATTTATTATCTATTGTTAATAATCTAAATGAAAATATAAAGAAAGTACAAGAAGTGTTTATAAAAAGGGAAATAGAAGAAAAATTAGAAATTACACAAGATTTACCTTATGATATAAATAAATTAATAGATTTTATGAATAAAGAAGATATTAATTCTAATATTTTATTTTTAAAGCCTAATAATAGACCATTTTTAAAAATACGAAATAATTTTGCAGCTATAGGAAAAGTATTGCTAAAAAATGGTGATATATTTAATTTTATAAAAGACTTACTTACAAATAAAGAATTGGAATTATTAAAAAATAATGGAATATTTGAGAAATTCTTTGAAAGAGGTAGTAAAAAATATAAACTATATACTTATAAAACTGTAGATGGATATATATTAAATATAAGAAGAATAATGGATGCTCCTTCATTAAATGAAGTGTTTTTACCTATTATAGATATTAATATTATGTTAAATAATATAAAAGATTTAGTTATATTTACTGGAGATTTAGGTAGTGGTAAATCTTATACGTTATCTACTATTATTAATCACATTAATAACAACTATGTTAAAAAAATTGCTATCATTTCTGAAAAAATAGAATATAATTTCATAGATAAGGAAAGTATTATAATACAATTTGAATATCAAAATGATAGAAAATTATTGGATAAAATATTATTTAATATTTTATATGATGATTTTGATATAATTTGGATTTCAACTAATTTAATAGATCATGAAATAATGAATACATTAATTAATTTAGTTAGTAGTAGAAAAACTGTTATATTAGAGTTAAATTACCCATCTTTATTTGAAGCTATTAAAATTTTATTAGATCTATATAAAAACAAAGAAGATTATAAATATAAATTGATTAATTTCTTAAACTTGGGGATATCTCAAAAATTAATTTATTCTTCTGTTTTAAATAATTTTGTTCCATTAATTGAAATAGTAGTACTTGATGATGAAATAAGAAAAACATTATTAGAAAATAAATATAATGAGTATTTACAATATGTTTATAAAGTAGGAGAATCTAAAGCTGAAATACAAAATTATAATGAATGCTTGGCTTATTTAGTAAGAAATGGAAAATTAGATAAAGAAGAAGCTAAAAAATATTTCCAAAATATCACTATTAGAACTTAAAATCAAAAAATTAATAAAAATTGAGGAGGCGTAATTTTGTGAGTATTATTCATGTAACTGATAATACTTTTGAAAATGAAGTTATAAATAGTAATATTCCAGTTTTAGTAGATTTTTGGGCTCCATGGTGTATGCCATGTAGAATGCTTGAGCCTGTAGTTGAAGAATTATCTAAAGAATATAAAGATAAAATTAAATTTGTTAAAATTAATACTGATGATAATATAGAAGCGGCTACTAAGTTTTATATAAGTGGAATTCCAACTTTATTATTATTTATTAATGGAAAAGTAGTTGATTCAATTGTTGGTTTTGTTTCTAAAAATGAACTAAAAAATTTCTTGGAATATAATTTAAATAAAGTAAAATAAAATTTAGTAATTTCAAAGAATTGATTTAAATATTAGTTTGTAAAGAAAGGGGGATAAAATAATGAGTTATAAATTGGCAGATCTGAAAAGTGATTATGTTAGTGATTGGTGTCCTGGATGTGGAAATTTTGGGATATTGAATTCTATAATGTCAGCAATAGTTGATTTACAATTAGATAGGTCAAAGTTAGCTATTTTTTCAGGTATAGGATGTTCTAGTAAAACCCCACACTTTATTAATATTACAGGTATTCATACATTACATGGTAGATCTCTTCCATTTTCAATAGGTGCTAAATTGGCTAATCCAGATTTAACAGTAATAGTAGTAGGTGGAGATGGAGATGGATATAGTATAGGAGCTGGACATTTCCTTAATGCTGCTAGGAGAAATGTAGATTTAACTTATATAGTATTTAATAATGGAGTTTATGGCTTAACTAAAGGACAAGCATCCCCTACACTAAAATATGGATTAAAAACTAAATCTCTTCCATTACCTAATATAAATGATGCTATAAATCCATTAAGTATAGCTATTATTAGTGGATACACTTTTGTTGCAAGAAGTTATGCTTATGATGTTAAACATCTTAAAGAAATAATTAAACAAGCTATTAATCATAAAGGAATGAGTTTAATAGATGTTTTACAACCTTGCCCAAGCTATAATGATATACATACTAAAGAATATTATGAAGCAGTTGTTAATAACTCAAAAAGATTATATAAATTAGAAGAAGAGGGTTATGATGGAGTAGTTAAAGACCCTACAAATCAAGAAGAAATTCAAACTAAGATATTAAATGCTATTTTAAAGTCTCAAGAATGGGGTGATAAAATACCTATTGGAGTATTCTATAAAATTGATTTACCTACTTACCATGATAGACTAAAACAAAGATACCATATGATAGATGATTTAAATCCTTCTAAAATGAAATTCCATGAAAATAATGAACCTATTACTGATATATCTAAATTAATTGATGAAATAAAAGTATAAAACTAAATAAATTAATTAATAAAAAATTTTATGGAGGGATTAAATGTTAAATCAAAAAGATTTAGATTTTATTGATTCTTTAATTACAAAATATAATAATGATAAAACTTATTTAATAGAAATGGGTTTTGATATAATTAATGAATATGGATATATCCCAAAAGAATTATTAGAAGAATTATGTAAAAAATTAAATATTTCTTATTCAGAAGCTTATTCTAATTTATCTTTTTTTAATGAATTTAAATTTAAGAAACCTAAAAAAATAAAGGTTAATATATGTAATGGTATTAGCTGCTATTTTAATGGTTCTAAAGAATTAATAAATGAATTGTCTGAAAAATATCAAGAAAATGAAAATATTTTAATAACTACTGGATACTGTTTTAAATGTTGTGCTCAATATCCTGTAGTTTATGTTAATGATGAAATTATATTAAACGCTAATAAAGACATTATTATTAAAAAAATTGAAAGTTATTCTTAAAGGAGAAATTTAAATATGAGTAATAAAATAAATATGGGTAATAAAATAAAAATAAAATATTGTAGTGCATCTAATTGTTATTATAAAATTAAAAATATTTTAAATGAATTGAAAAATGAAGGTATTGAATTTGAAGAAGAAAAATGTGGATGCTTAGGATATTGTGGATTTGCTCCTGTTGCTTTTGTTAATAATAATAAATTGATTCCTGTTAATAAAAAAATTCTTAAAGATATTTATAAAGATCCTAATTTAATTAATAATTTAAATTCTTTAAAATTTGAAAAAGAAAATAAAATTCTGATGAAAAATAACGATGAAATAGATCCAGAAAATATAGAGAGTTATATTAAAGTTGGAGGTTTAAAAGGTTTTGAAAAATCATTAAATAAAGATCCTAACGATTTAATAAAGGAAATAGAAATAAGTGGATTAAGAGGACGTGGAGGAGCTGCATTCCCCACTTTTAAAAAACTACAAGCAGTTAAAAATTATGAATCAGATGTAAAATATTTGGCAGCTAATTTAGAAGAAGGAGAAGTTGGTTCATTTAATAACCATATATTGGCAGATTCTAACCCATTTAGCATAGTAGAGGGTATTCTTATTGCTTCCTATATAATTAAAGCAAAGAAAGCTTTTATATTCGTTAATCATAAAGGACATTTGGCTATTAAAAGATTACATTATGCTGTTAATTCTATTAGATCTAAAGGACTATTTAGTTATATAGATAAAGATTTTGATATAGAGATAAGAAGATCTCCTAGTTCTTATGTAGCTGGAGAAGAGAGTGCAATGTTAGAAGTTATAGAAGGTAAAAAAGCATTCCCAAGAAACAAGCCACCTTATCCTGTTTCTGTTGGATTGTTTAAGAAACCTACTTTGATAAATAATGTCGAAACATTAGCTAATTTACCATTTATTATCTACTATGGAGCTAAAGAATATGCTTCTTTTGGAATAAATAATTCTAAAGGTACAAAAATGATATCATTAACTGGATTTATTAATAATCCTTGTGTAAATGAAATACCGTTTGGTATTAAGATATCAGAAATAATAGATAAAGTGGGTTTTAAAGTTAAGGGAGAAATAAAAGGTTTATTAATAGGGGGACCTTCTGGAGGAATAGTCTCTAAAGATTATATAGATACTCTTTATGATTATGATGAAATATATAAATTGGGTGCTATGGTAGGTTCTGGAGCTTTATATGTTATTCCATTTAATCAAAATATCGTAGAGTTGGTAAGGTATTTGATGAAATTTTTTGCTGATGAAAGCTGTGGGCAATGTATTCCATGTAGAGTAGGTACTGTTAAATTAACTGAGATTTTAGATAATTTATTAAATAATTCTAAACCTTTGCCTAATAATTTAGATGAAATAAATGATTTTATTATGAAAGTTAGCTTATGTGGATTGGGACAAGCTGCTCCTATTCCATTAATAACTGCTATGAAATACTTCCCTGATGAATTTAAAGTTGAAGCTCGTTAGTAAAAAATTGTATATTTATTTAAAATATTTTCAATCGGATGGTTAATATAAAGTATATAATACTAAATATCAAAAATAAGTTTTATTTATAAGTTTTTTTAAATATTTTAAATTGTAGGAAAAATTTTAGAATCCATTTTAAATTAACCTTTTTGGCATTGATTTAAGATTTTTAAATTGAAGTATCTAAATATATGAATATCTTATTTCTATTATAGATTTTATATTTTTAAGGAAGATATTAGTTATTTCTGGATCAAAGTGTTGATTAATTTCTTGTTTAATTATATCTATAGTGTCTGTAATGGGGTAAGGATCTTTATAAGGTCTTTTACTTGTTAAAGCATCAAATACATCAGCAATTGCTACTATTCTTGCAGCTAATGGAATTTGTTCACCTTTTAAATTAAAAGGATAACCTTGGCCATTATATTTCTCATGATGGTATAGTGCTATCTCTTTTGCAAATTTTATTAAATCATTTTTGGAATTATCCAATATTTTGGCTCCTATTATGGTATGGGTTTTCATTATTTCAAATTCTTCTTTGGTTAGTCTACCAGGTTTAAGCAATATATTGTCAGGAATTCCTATCTTACCTACATCATGTAAAGGAGCAGCTAAGGTTATTTTATTTATAAAATCCTTATCTAATTTCATTTCCTGAGCTATAAGATTACAATATAAAGAAATTCTCTTTATATGAGCTCCTGTATATTCATCTTTATACTCTGCTGCTAATGATAATCTATATATTATTTCTCTTAGTAATTCCTCATTTTCTATCTTTAAATTTATTACGTCTTTTATTAGTTTTTCTATTTGTTTTTGCTGATTATTTTTTAATAAAAGAATTAAGTTGCTCAAAATTGAAAATATCTGATAGTATAAAATATTTATGTTTTCTTTATCGTAATACATTATAAAGTCAAAAGTATTGCTTTCGCTTACTAAGGTTTTAATAAAATCTGAATTTAAGTTTTCTTTTTCTATTATGCCTATTTTTATTTCATTTATATTAGAGCTAAATATTGGTTCTGATAATATGAATATATTATCACTTATAATTGTTTTACTTGATAATTCTTTAAAGTAAATAGTAGCTGAAAAATTTACCTTATTTTCTTTTCGATCATTAATTTGATTAATTTGATTAACTTGCGAAATTAAGTTAATTATTTCTGATTTTTTTATAATATTTTCTATTAGATCTTGTAGATCTTTATTATTAGTTTGTATTATAAAGTTAAAATTATTAAGGGGTATATGTTTAATAGCCATTTTTTGGAATTCCCTCCTTTCTCCCCCCCCCTCCCGAATTTGCGGTGGGAGGTGCTAATATAATTATAGTAAGTTTTTTTATTTTGTCAAGTATTTTTTTAAAGAATTAACATTTTTTTTACAATTTTTTTTGAAGGACTAATTATTAAGGATATATATTTTTTTTTATAGAATCATAAAAATAAGACAATTTTTCTTTTTTGAATATAATGTAATTTAATATAATTTAATTTAAGAGAAGGAGAATTATAATGAAATTAAAAGAAATAGTAGCTTCTTTTGATAAAATGTCTAATATATATGATTTGGTTAGCTATACTATGAGTTTTGGAGTAACTATATATTGGAGAAAGCAATTAATTAGGCATTCATTAAATGTTTATCATACTATTAAAAATCAAAATCAAGATAAAAAAATTTATTTATTAGATTTATGTAGTGGTACAGGAGATATAGCTATTAGCTTAAACAAAAAAATAAATAAAAATGATATTATATTAGCCTTGGATATTTCATTTGGTATGCTAAAAAAATTAATAATTAAATATAAAAAATTTGGATATACTAATATAATTCCGATAATAGCTGATATATCTAAATTACCGTTAAAAGATGGAGCTATTTCATTAGCTACGATGTCATTTGGAGCAAGAAGTTTATATGAAGGTGAAAAACCTTTTGAGGTTTATTTAAAAGAAATTCTAAGAACTTGTGAGTATTATGTTAATTTAGAAACTTCACAACCTTATAATCCATTTATAAAATTATTGTACTATTTGTATTTGTATTTTATAATAATAATTTTAGGTAGTTTGTTTTTTAGGTATTATAATAGAGAATATTTTAAAACGATAATGAGATTCCCTGATGCTAAAAAATTTCAAGAAATTTTATTAAACGTTGGATTTAGAGAAGTAAAATATTATAATTTAATGTTTGGAATGGCTTGTATTCATATTTCTAAAAAATAAATTTTACATTTAAGTTTTTAAAAAAATAGCTTTATAAGATATATACTACTTGTATATAAAGTAATAAAAATTAAGGGATAAATTAGATTCTTTTCATCTATTATCTTTAAAATAAAAGTTATTACTAAGAATAGGGGTATTAAAAAAATATAGTACTTAAATAATACTAATGGTATTGATAAAAAGTAAAATCCTATTAATTTGTAAATATCATTTTTAGGATATATTATTAAAAGTAATATTAAAAAAAGGCAATGAATTAATAAGATAAAATCAAAATTATATAGAAAAGTAAATTTATTTATAATTATTAAATTGATGTAAAAAAAAGATAAAAATAAAATAATTAAAACCATATTTAATATAATTTTTTTAATTTTTTATTTCTTATAAATAGATGCATTGGTTTTAAACTTTTTTATCTACTTTATAAACCAAAGTCTCATGCTTTTTTATATTATTAACAAATAAAATAACTTTATAACCCTATAAACAAACAATTTCTTAATTAATATACTTAAAATTACTAAAACGTACATATTCTTTTAATGCCAAACACTACTAAAAATATTCTTTTAAATAATTGTCTTTTATAAAATAAAGAAGTTATTAATAGCACTTGCTTTAAGTAATTATTTTTATTCAATTATACTTTATATTTAATATTTCCTTTAAAATGTAATTTACCTTTTTAAGTAATAATTTTAAATTAATTAATAAAATAAAAAAGGATTTTATTTTTTTTTTTAGTAATTTTATATTAGAAAGAAAATTTAGTAACTAAATTTAAGTAATTAAATTTAGAGTATTTAAAAAGTTAATTTTATTTATAGGAGGTAAAAAAAAAATGCTAAAAGTAGGTATAAACGGATTTGGAAGAATAGGAAGGTTAATTTTAAAGAGTATATTAAATAAGTATCCGGATATAGAGGTAGTAGCTGTTAATGATTTAGTTGATGCTAAGACAAATGCTTTTTTATTTAAGTATGATAGTACTTATGGGATTTTTGAAGGAGAAGTTAATCATGGACCAGATTACATAGAAATAAACTCTAAAAAAATAAAAGTATTACAAGAAGCAGAGCCTTCTAAATTACCTTGGAAAGATTTAGGTGTAGATATAGTAATAGAGTCAAGTGGTAGATTTACTAATAGAGGGGATGCTGAAAAACATATTAAAGCTGGGGCTAAAAAAGTAGTTATTACTGCTCCTGCTAAAGGTGAAGATATAACTATAGTATTGGGAGTAAATGAAAAACAATATGATCCTGAAAAACATCATATAATATCTAATGCTTCCTGTACTACTAATTGTTTAGCACCAGTGGCTAAGGTATTATTTGAAAAATTTGGAATAGTAAGTGGGCATATGACTACTGTTCATTCTTATACTAATGATCAGAGGATATTAGATATAGCTCATAAAGATTTAAGAAGAGCAAGAGCTGCAGCTTTAAATATTATTCCTACTACTACTGGGGCTGCTAAAGCTGTTGAAAAGGTTATTCCTGAATTAAAAGGTAAATTTAGTGGAATCTCTTTAAGAGTACCTACTCCTACAGTTTCTTTGGTTGACTTTGTAGCTATTTTAGAAAAAAATACTACAGTTGATGAAGTTAATAAAGCTCTAAAAGAAGCAAGTGAGACTTACTTAAAAGGAATATTACAATATACAGAAGAACCTTTGGTTTCTATGGACTTTAAAGGTAATACTCATTCTTCTATAGTTGATGGATTATCTACTCAGGTTTTAAATGGTAATTTTGTTAAAGTATTGGCTTGGTATGATAATGAAATGGGATATGCTACCAGAGTTGCTGATCTTATTAATTTCATGATCCATTCTTTTATTAAAGTTTAATATTATGTATATATTTTTAAAATTTATAGAAAAACCGCTCTCTAAAACCTCGTATCTGTGATACGAAGATACAGAGAGCAGAAGGTAAGCGATTCAAAAGTCCTTGAGATTTAACAGGGTTAAGTGTATAATAATAAAAAGTAGCTCTGATGTCTTAGTGTATGGTAGGATAGGTAGGAGTAGGGGTAGCGTGAACCTA
>JBMFOW010000055.1:0-10133 GCA_049969455.1 bacterium
TAATTAATATAATTATTAAGTACTTTAGCAATATAGTTTTGAGTTTCACTAAAAGGAGGAATAGAATTGTATTTCATTTTGTTGCTATTTTTTAAATTATTATTATAATTTTTATTTCATTTTTTAAGGATTTTTCAGATCTATTATCTATTTGCATAACCAACCTCCAAAATTATTTATAATACTTTAAATATTGTTCATAGTAATTAATAACTGATTTAATGTAAGTTTTAGTTTCTCTATTTAGTGGTACCTTAGATACATCAATATTACTATATTTTTTTAAAGTTTTAACAGTTTTAGAATTAGGACCTGCATTATAAGCTCCTAGAACTAATCTTAAATCACCATCAAATTTATTTAATAAATATTTTAAGTAATAAGTTCCGCCCATTACATTTTGCTTAATATCATAAGGATTAGTAATCTTTAAATCTTTATTATTGGAATTTATAAATTTAATGGTATCAGAATTTAACTGCATCAATCCTTTAGCTCCAACTTTAGATGTAGCTTTATAATTAAATCCACTTTCTTTAGTTATAACAGCTAAAATTAATGCTTTATCAACTTGATACTTTGTAGAAGCTTCTTCAACAGCTTGTATTATTTCTTTCCTTTGATTAGGACTTAAATATTGTGGTAAAACTGATTCATAACCTAAAGCTTTATGGAAATTTTCAGCTAAATTTTGCTGAATTCTAATAAGATTCTGTTTATCTACGTTATTTAAATTATTTTGATTATTGTTACTATCAATGTTATTAACTAAACTAGTATTAGAAATATAAGGATTATTTAGGATTCTATCATTATTTACTCTCATAGAGCCTTTCACCTCCACACATCAAAGTAAGTTAAGTCATATTATTTTTATAATTAATATAATTATTAAGTACTTTAGCAACATAGTTTTGAGTTTCACTAAAAGGAGGAATAGAATTGTATTTCATAACATTACCAGGACCAGCATTATAAGCAGCTATAGCTAATTTAATATCTTTAAACTGATCTAATAGTTGTCTTATATATTTAGTACCACCCATTATATTTTGTTTAATATCAAAAGGATCAGTAACCCCCAGCTCTTTAGCAGTTTCAGGCATCAATTGCATTAAACCACAAGCACCAACATATGACACCGCCTTAGGATCAAAATTACTCTCTTGCTTTATTATAGCTAATATTAATTCCTTATCTACTCCATATTTTCTAGATGCTTCTTCTACAGCATCCATTATCCCCTTATTTATCTCATCCTTAGACATATTATCAAATCTATTATTAACTGAATTGTTCTCATTTAAATATTTAGAAAATATTTCATTAAATTCCTTAGCTTCACTACTTGATTGTACTTTATTATTAGTACCGATACTATCAAAAATTTGATTAATCTTATTCAATTTTTCATTTATTCTATTATTAAGTATTTCATCTAATTTATTAAAAACTTCCATTAAAATTACTCCTCCTTTTATGTATTTCTATATTGAATTTTAGATAAAAAATATTAAAAAAATATTAAAAAAAAGTAAAAAAAATGTAACAAAAAAGAGAATATTAACTTATATATTAAATTTTAGCAACTTCTATATCTTTTTTAATCTGTTCTTTTAATTTATTTAAATTAGAAAAGTTTTTAATTTTTCTTATAAATTGTAAAATTTCAACAGTTATCTCTTTATAATATATTTCTTGATTAAAATTTTTAATCCAAACTTCGATAGATGTATCAAAATCATTAATAACAGGCCTAGGACCTAAATGTAAAAGCCCATAATAAACATTACCTTCAATTTTTAATTTAACTTTATAAATTCCATAAGGTGGCATTATCTTAGAAGTACTAACCAGTAAATTAGCAGTAGGAAAACCTATTTTTCTACCTATTTTATTACCTTCAACAACTACTCCAGAAAAAGAATAATTCCTATCTAACATTTTAAAAACCCAATCTAATTTACCATTTTTTAAATAATTTCTTATATACTTACTATGAACTATTCTATTATCAACTTTAATAGGATTTACAACTATCAATTCATACTTATATTTCTTTTGAAATTTTTTCAAAGTTAATATATTTCCCAAAGCATTAATTCCAAATCTAAAATCATATCCTACTTTTATGTACTTAAAATCATATAACTCCTTTAATAATTTTATGAATTCTTCAGGTAACAAACTATAAATTTTTTTAAAAATAAAAAATTCTATATTAACATTAGGGTACTTTTCCTTAATTAAACAATATTTTTCAAAATTAGTTGTTAATAAATTATTAGAATTAATTCTATTAAAAAATGCTTTAGGATAAGTATCAAAGGTTATAACTATATCGGAATCTTTAATAACTTCCTGATGCGCTATATGGAATCCATCAAAAAAACCAACCGATATAACCATCAAACTTCCCCAAATTTTTGTCCAGATAATATATGAAAATGTATATGAAAAACCCTTTGTCCAGCTTCATATCCACAATTCATAACTAATTTATAACTATTTATATTTTTTTCTTTTGTAAATTTATTTATAACTAAATGAATATATCCCATTAACTCTTGATCATTAAAATCTATATCCATATGAGTAGGAATATGCTTTTTAGGAATAGCTAAATAATGTATATTAGCTTTAGGATATATATCCTTTATTATTATCACTTTATCATCTTCATATAATATTTCAGAAGAAATTTCTTTATTTATAATTTTACAAAAAACGCAATCCATTAATCTAACACCCCCTTATTAAAATTAAAAATTATAAACTACTACAGTGTATTCACCTTTTTCAATTAGATTATCTAATTCTTTTAATTTTGTTAATATAAATTTTTGATTTATTTTAGTTAATTCATGAGCAATTAAAACATAATTATTAAGGAAATGTTCTTTAAAAAAACCTAAAGTTTTATTTATTCTATAAGGAGATTCAAAAAATACAACACTTTTTATAAAATTGTTATCAAAATAATACTTAATGATTTCTATAATTTTTTCTAATTGATTATTTTTTTTAGGTAAAAATCCTAAAAAAATGAAGGGTGTGTGATAAAAAGGAGAAGCACTTAAAGCAGAAGTTAAAGCAGAAGGTCCTGGAATTACCTCTATTTCTATAGAATTTTCATAACAATAATTAACAAGATTGACAGGAGGATCTTCTAAATTAGGGGTACCCGCTGAACTTAAATAAGCAACTTCATTAGTATCCGATAATAATTTAATTAATTTTTTATTTAATTTTAAATTTTTATAAGTAATACTTAAATCACTATCATGATATTTTATCATTTTCTTTTTTATATTATAAAAATTAAGAAGCTTAATAGTAACATTAGGGTTTTCTGCTAATATTAAATCAACTTTTTTTAAAGTATCTAATAATCTAAAAGATACATCATTTAGATTACCTATAGGACTTGAACATAAATAAAGTTTTTTCATAAATTATGAAATTTATAATTATTAATGAAAAATTCTAATTTCATAATAATACTAAAAAACAAATATTATCAAATCATTAAAAAATTACAAAATTTTGCCAAATTAGTAATTAAAAATTTAGAATAATTCATTAGCTTTATCAACAGGGATAGGTTCAACATTAGCAACTATCAATTTTTCTTCTTTTATTTCATTAGTAGCTGGATTTTGTTCTTTTATAATTTTTGTTTCTATATAATTTGTATCATTATTTAGTTTTAGTTCAGTCATTTCATTTTTATTAGTTTGTAAGTTATGCATTACTTCAGAGTAAGCAGCTTCCTTTATTTCTTTAGAACTTACCCCTACATTCCTAGCTAATTCTTCAAATATTTTTTCATCATCAACTACCGTAGATTTAGTAGAAACTTGGTTAGAAACCCCAGAAATTGAGTTATCTTCATCAAATGATTCAGCATCTAATTTTAATCCTTCTTTAGAAGCTAAAAATGGGTATTCACCTTCTAACGTTAATTCATCTTCTTTTTCTAGCTCCTTATTAGTTAAAGATTGATTAACCAAACCTGTGTCTTTTGCATTCTCTTCTAATTCTTTAGTATTTTGAATTTTATCAAAAATTTGGTATTCCTTATTTATATCGTAATTTTGTTTTTCGATTTTTTGTTGATCTTCAGTTTTTTTAGACATAGCACCAAATGTAGAAGCAACATTCTTAGCTCCTTGATTAAACAACCTATTTACTGCATCATGAGGATTTATTGAATTGTTATTCATAATACTTTTACACCCCTTTCTATTTTATTATTAATTAAATTTTTAAAAAAAACCTTCAATTCATAAATTTTAAAAACTTTATTTTCTAATATTAAATTTAGGAAATAAGGTTAAATTTTATAATAAAATTTGTTAAATTTTTGTTAATAAAAAACAATTGAAACTTAATCTAGAAAATTTAGTAAAATTTTATACTTTCAATCTAATTAAATTTAATTTTTTTATAATCTTATTACTTAAATCATTAAATATTTGATATAATTCACTATCAGGATCATTTTTAGCCAAAGTAGGCAAACCTTCCTCCATATCATTAGCTAAATCAATCTTAAATGGTATCTCAACTAACAATTCTATTTCATATTTTTCTAATAATTCATTAAATCTATTTTTTCCAAATAAATAAATTTTCTCATTTGAACTAGGACAAACAAAGTATGCCATATTAATTACCAACCCTAAAATAGGAATATTTAAGGATTTTAACGTATTAATATTTTTCATTACATCAACATTAGCAATCCTTTGACCCGTTGTAATTACAATTGATCCATTTATACTAACACTACTATTTAAACTCAAGATAGCATCCCCTGTACCTGGAGGCAAATCTACTATTAAAAAATCTAAATCACCCCAATTGACTTCATTAACTAATTCATTAATAGCTTTATGAAGCATAGGACCACGCCATATTAACGGTGTATCTACACTAGGTAACATAAAACCTACTGATACTAATTTTAATCCATTCTTTTCTAATGGCTTTATTAAATTATCTTCTACTGTTAATAATTTCTCTTCCAAATTTAAAGCAGTAGGTATAGATGGACCATAAATATCTCCATCTAATAGCCCAACCCTATACCCTAACCTTATTAAACTATATGCTAAATTAACAGAAATTGCAGACTTCCCAACCCCACCTTTACCACTAGTTATAGCTACAACATAACCCAAATTAGCCTTCTTCTTACTATCTTTAGCAACTTCTAATCTTTTCTTTATAGTTTGATAACTCTCTACTTCATTAAACTCTATATTAACTCCTTTTAAATTATCCCCAAAAGCATTCCTTAATTTTTGCTCAATCTTTAAATTCAATTCATCTTTATAAGCAAAAGCATCCCTTTTCAAATGAACTACTAAATTAACAAAATTATTATTAACATCAATTTCAATAGCATTAAGAGAAATAAGCTCCCTATCTATTGTAGGATCCTTTATCCCCTTTAAAGCATACAACACTTTCTCTTTTGTTATTTCATTCATAAATAACCACCTTCTTTTTTTAAACTTAACTTACAATTCAAGGGGTTTTGCTCCTTAAGAATCCCCACTAGGGGGCTTAATCCCTTTTTTTATTTTATATTTTTTTTATTCTTATATCTACAGCAAAAACACCTTGTTCATTTACTATAACAGGATTTAAATCAATCTCTTCTATTTCTTCTACTTTTAACACTAACTCATTTATTTTTAATATTATATCAACTAATTTATTTAGATCATATTTTTTATTTCTATAGTTTTGAAAAATTTTTAAGATATTTAAATTATTTAGAGCTTCTATTATTTCTTCTTGACTTATTGGGATTAAAATGGTTTCAAATTTTTTAAGTATTTCAGTGAATATTCCACCTAAGCCTAATAGTATAAATCCTTTATTTAAAATTTTGTCTTTTTTATATCCTATTATTAATTCTATATCTTTTTCAATCATTTCTTGAATTAATACACTAGGATGTAATTCTTTTAGTTTATTATAGCTATTTATTAATTCTTTTTTATTTTTTATATTTAAAATGACAGCTTGTTTTTCTGTTTTATGGATTATATCAGGTGATAAAGATTTCATTACTAACGGATATTCTAGATTTAGTGTTTCTAGTTCATTTAAATTATTGATTATCTGATATTTAGGTAAATTTATTTGAAGAATTTCTAATATTTTTATACTTTCATTTATAGGAATAAATGCTTTTTGAGTATTTAAAATAATTTCTTTTATTTTATTGTAATCTATATCAAGTTCAATTAATGGTATATTTTTATATTGTAAAATTATTTCGCGTTTTATGTTATATTCTATTATTTTTGATATTGGATAGATTGCTTCTTCTGGATATTCATATATTGGGATATTAGTTTTATTTATATTATCAAAATCTTTTGAAAAGATATCTAAGGAGTACATACAGCATACTATAGGGATATTTTGTTTAGTAAATTCAGGTTCTATGTCTGCTATTACATTACTAACTTTTTCCATATTTATAACGGATTGTTGTGTAGGTACTAAAAGAAGTGTATCATATTCATTTTTATGAGCTAAAGCTATTTCTAAAGTATTTTTAAATCTAATATGATCTGCATCACCTACTATATCTATAGGGTTATTTACACCTGCTGCTTGAGGAAGTACTTTATATAAATCTTGTTTAAATGAATCTGAAATATGAGGGACTTCTAGGTTATTTTTTATAGCAAAATCTGTAGTTATTACACCACAACCTCCACAATTTGTTATTATTAAAACTTTTTTGGATTTTTTATCTTTAAATAGCTCAAAATTTTTGGAAAGAAGTAGAGCTATATTATACAGATCTCCTATTTTGTCTACTTTTATTAAGTTATATTTATTTATGAGTGCGTTGTATATTTCATTATGTCCTGTTAAGGCTGCAGTATGTGATGAAGAAGCTATTTGACCTTCTTTTGTAGTACCTCCTTTAAAGACTATAATAGGTTTATTTATTTTTAATAATTCTAAAGCTATCTTTTCAAACTCTTCTATATTTTTAATATCTTCAAAGTATAGTATAATTGATTTAGTGGTTTCATCATTATATAGATATTGTAAAAAATGGCTTTCTTGTAAGATTGCTTTATTTCCTACGCTAATTAATTTACTAATTCCGATATTTCTTTTGGTTAAGAATTTAACAATACCTAGTGTAAAACCTCCGCTTTGGGCAATTATGGAGATATTTCCTTGTTTTGGTAGGTATTTAGTAGCAAAAGTTGCATTTAAATTATAATAGGTATTTATAACTCCTACACAGTTAGGACCTAGGATTGTTAAGTTATATTTATTGCTTAATTCTATAAGTTTATCTTGGTATATTTGACCTTCTTCGGTTTCTGCGAATCCACTGCTTAGGACTATAAAATTTTTTATACCTTTTTTTGCTGCTGTTTCTATTGTTTGTATAGCTATGCTAGGTTTTAGTATTATGACTGCTAAATCAACTATTGGGATTTCTGAAACATCATTATATACTTTTAATCCTTTAATTGCTTTTAATTTAGGATTAACTGGGTATATTATACCTTCATAATTGGAATTAATTAAGTTTTCTAAAAATGAGTAACTTATATGTTCTTTATTACTTGAAACCCCAATTATTGCTATACTTTTAGGTTCTAAAATGCTATTTATATCATATTTTATTCTATTTATAACCCCCATATTTATATTATTTTATATAAAATTATTATTACCTTGTATTGGAATATTAAAATAAAAAAGGATTTTATAATATAAAATGAATAATAATATAATATAAAGCTTTGGGTTTTTACTTTTTTTGATATTTTTAATTTTTATGCTAAATTTTAATGAAGTTGAAAAAAAATTAAGTGAAATTGTTAATTTTTATAGATTAGACAAATTATTTTTTAAAGAGTGTAATAAATTAGATTATGAGTTATATATAGTAGGTGGATTTATTAGGAATTTTATTCTTGAAAATAAAATAGATAATGAGTTGGATTTAGTTTTTTTTCTAAAAAATAATGATATTTCTGTTTATAAGGAAGCAATTTCTAAAATATGTAATGATTGTTATAAAGGATATAATTATAAGCTTATAGAGTTAGATACTAATAGGTATATATATAGGATAGTAATAGAATGTGAACCCAAAATTGTTATAGATACTACATATACTACTGATATTTACTATGATGCTATAAGAAGAGATTTTACAATTAATAGTCTTTATTTTGATGTATTTAATAAAAAATTAATAGATTTTACTAATTCTTTTGAGGATATAAACAAAAGGATTTTAAGAACTTATAGACTACAGAGTTTAATAGAAGATCCTTTAAGAATTATAAGGGCAATAAGATTTAAAAATAAATATGATTTACAAATAGAGGAAAATACTTTAAAGTATATTCAAGAAAATATTTTCTCTATTCTTTCATTGAATTATGTTAGAGTTAAGCAAGAGTTATTTAAAATATTTGAATTAGACTTTTCTTTTAAGGCTTTTTTAGATTTTAGGCTATTTGGAATTAGTAAATTGTTTAATTTAGAACTTAATGATGATTTAATAAATGCTGTCAAAATTTTAGATTTAACTTTTGAGTTTTATAGGGATTTATTATTAAAAGAATATGATTTAGAAATTTATGAAAAGAGTAGGGCAGTTTCTATTTTATTAATGATGTTCTTAATTAATAATGAAGTTTTGCAAAGTTTATTAACTTATATATTAGGGGAAAATATTTATCAAAGAGCTAAAAAATTAATTGAACTTTGGAATAAACGGGATAATAAAAAAATTTTAATAGATATCTTTAAGCATAAAAAAAATTATATAGGATTTGAATTTATGTATTATAATTTTCTTATTAACCTAAGAAAATTAAATAATAAAGATTATCTAAAAACTTTAGAAAAGCTGCTGCAATTATGTAAATATGTTTGTCAATTTAAAAAGAATTTGATATCTTTTGATCAGTTTAGAATTTTGTTTAATTCTGATAAATATGAAGAATATTTAGATTACTTGATACAATTAACTGTTTAAGTTTTTAAATTAGTTATTTTTTTAGTTTTTTATGTCTAAGGGGTATTTGATATATAATTCTTTTGAATCAAAAATATTGGTATCTAATATAAATAATATAGATTCTATAACTACTCATAAGGGAAAAATATTGATAAATAGTGATTTACAAGACTTAGATTATGGTAAAAAACTTTATACAACTAAGAATAAGTTTTATTATATTCTTAGGCCTACTTATAAAGATATAATTTTAAAAATTACTAGAACGACTAATACTATTAATTCAAAGGATATTGCTCATATTTTAGTTAATACTTCAATTCATAAGAATTCAAGAGTTTTAGAGGTAGGAACTGGTAGTGGGGCTTTATCTTTATTTTTATCTCATTTTATTAATAAACCTATTTTATCTATTGATATAAATTTTAAGAATCTTAGAAATGCAGTAAATAATATAAAAAAATATGGGGATCTTGAATACGTTTTAGCTTTATTTATTGAAAACAATATAAATAAATTACCTATTAAATATCAAAAATATTTTGATGTAGTTTTAATAGATTTACCAGAACCTCATTTATATTTAGATTTAATACTAAATGTTTTAAAGGATGGAGGGGATTTAGTATTTTTTGTACCTAATATTGAGCAAGTTAAGGAATCTAGAGAAATATTTTCTAAATATGGTTTTGTTTATTTTAGGACTTATGAAATAATAGAAAGAGAATGGTTAATCAGGGATGTAGGATCTAGGCCTTATGAAAAATATTTAAATCATTCTATGTTTTTAACTTTTGCTAAAAAAATTCAAATTTAATATCTTTATAAACTTTTATGCTTAACAGTAAAGAATTGATTGTTTTTGAGAATTTTTCTTTTAAGTACAAGCAAGAAGATATTTTTATTTTTGAAAATCTTAGTTTTAAAATTTTTGATAAAAGTATTAATTTTGTTATAGGTCAAAACGGAAGCGGTAAAACTACTTTATTTAAAGTTATATTTTATAATTATTTATATAAATTTTGTAATCAATTTATAAAATTAAATACTAATAATATTGGATTTATTTGGGATTTTCATAATTTTTATAATAATTTAACTG
>JBMFOW010000056.1:0-9762 GCA_049969455.1 bacterium
TAAAAACTATTATATCTATTTCATGATTAAATATATCATCAAAAAACGTAGGTATGTACAGATTATATTCTTTAGATAAAAAAGAATATAATTTAGAAAAATAATAATGATCAAAAACTACAAATTCACCCTTTGTATAAGACCAAACTATATTCTTCATTTTTCTATTCCCCATTTCTGTATTTATTTTTTTAATAAATTATTTTATTTTTTGATAAATATTAATATTATTAATATTTTTTATTACTTTTATTTTATTTTTTTTGATTAAATATCTTAAGATTTTTTTTTCAATAATTCTAACAAATTTAGTAGTAATTAATTCTACTTTAGCTAAAGGCTTAACCAAAATAGTAGTCAAACCTAATCTATTACCTGCTAAAATATCAGTAAATATTTGATCTCCAATGATAACAGTATTTTCAGGTTTAGAATTCAACATTTTTAAAGCTTTAACTATAGCCCTAGTTGAAGGTTTTACTGCATTAGAAATAAAAGGTAACCCCAATTCTTTACTTATTCTTTTAACTCTTATTGATAATCCATTAGATATAATACATACTTTAAAATTCTCTACTCTTATTTTATTTAACCAATCATATATCTCAGGATCAATATAACTATTATACCAAGGTACTAAAGTATTATCCAAATCTAATAAAATAGTATCAACATTATTTTTCTTCAATTTTTGTAAATCTATATCAGTTATTTTATCAAAATAATACTTAGGAGCTAAATAATTAATTATATTTTTTAATATTCTTTTTATTTTTGATTTTATAAGATTCACAAACTTCATTACAAAATAAAAAACATTAATTTTTTTCTTTTTTCTTTCCTTTGAAATCTACTTCAACCTTAACTTGAGGAGAAACTACCATTGTATTATTAATCCAATAAATATCAAATTTTTGTTTTTCCCCAGGTTTTAAAGAAGGATACTTAAAAGTTTGTTCATAAAGAACATCATTACCTGGTGAAACTACTTTAACTTTAACAACTATATCCTTTATTACTTCTTTATAATTATTTATTATAGCAGCTTGATATCTTAATTCTCCTCTATTATTTCTATCATCATATAGTTTATTCTCATCAACTAATTTAATAGCATCTTCTGGAATCTCTTCTGCTTTTTGGCCTACTTGAATTCCTTTTTTATTATATAATTCATTTTTAACATTATAGATATTATCTTTATTATAAATTACTTCCTTAGCATACGTTTCTTTATAAACTTGTTCAATTTTTTTTGGATCATAATAATCAATAATACCAGTATCTTTATTATAATCTACTTTTGAATTAGTTAAATAAGCTAATTCAAATAAATCTACATAAATAACATTATCTTTTAATAAAACATACTTTAAAGGAGTTGTATTATAATAAACTAAAGATTTGAAATTAGAAGGAGGAACTATATTAGATTTACTTAATACATAATAATTACCTACTTTATAGTATTTTATATTAGTTAATTTTATAAATTGTTCTAAATTGACATAAATTCTATTACCTTCTAAAAAATAATTTCCTTTATAAGGTTTATTATGAATATATATATAAACTTCATTACTAGCTACAACATTAATATTACTAATATAAAAAACATTGAAAAGCAATAAAGCTAAAATACCAACAAAAAATAAAATATTTAAAATTTTATATACTTTATCTTTCATAATTTACCTATCCTCCCCTTTTTATTAAATTACTTATAATACACTTATAATATATAAGAATCTTCTTTCTTAATAACTAATTTATCAATTAATTTATTAAAAAGGACAGCGTTATAAACAATATTTTTTATATTTTCTCCTCTTAATATTTCAATAACTTTAAAAGCTAATAGAAAAGTAGTAGCTGGTCCTTGAGAAGTTATAACCTTATTATCAACAACTACCAAATCATCTAAATAATTATCATATTGATCCTTTAAAGTAGGATAAGAAGTTAATTTTACATTTTTGATATCTATAGATTCTTTTAAAACCAAAGGACCTGCACAGATAGCACTTACATACTTCTTAGTTTTATAAAAATAATTAACTATTTCTTTAACCTTTGAATTATTCTTTAAAAATTCAACTCCTAAAGAGCCACCAGGTATATAAACCAAATCATAAATACTATAATCCTGTAAATCATTTATGTTTTTATCTGCTAATAATTTAACATTTCTAGAACATTGAATTAAATTATCATTATCTTTAATAGAAACAATATCTACATTAATTCCAGCTCTTCTTAATAAATCTACAAAAATAACTACTTCCATTTCTTCACTACCATCAGCAACTAACACTAAAACATTTTTCTTATCAGATATCTTTTCAAATTCATTAGAAGAGAATTGAGATTTATTTAAATTAATATTCATAAGATAAACCCCTCCATTTTTTATTCTATAATTTTAACAAAATATCCTCCTTATTAAACTAAAATCCTATAAACTAAACTAAAATTTCTTGTAATAAATCTTCTAAAGAATAAACTTCAACACTAATATTTTTAAATCCCTTTTGAATTAAATTAGAAAGTATCTTATTAGGTAAAAGCTCTATAAATATAAAATTATCATACTCATTATTAATATTTTCAATAGTTTCTATCCAATTAACAGGTCTAACCATCTGATCCATCATCAAATTTTTAATAACATCTTTATCATTAACTTTTTGGGAATTTATAAAAACTGATTTAATTGGATCATTAAAATTTGTTTTAAAAATTTCTTGCTTAAAAATTTCATTAGCTTCATTAACTAAAGGACTATGAAAAGCTCCAGAAACCTTTAATGGTATGATTTTAACATTATTAAATTCTTTTTTTATCTCCTCTTTTAAATTATCAACCACATCTAATGAACAAGAAACTATTAATTGATTATAAGAATTATAATTAGCAATCACTGAATTAAATTTTTTAACAATTTCATTTAATTTATTAATAGAATTTTTATCAAAATTATAGATAACAGCAAACATAGTTCCTTGCTTAGCATAATTATACATAAAATATCCTCTTTTAATAACTAAGTTAATAGCATCATATAAATCTAAACTATTAAAAGCAGTTAATAAAGTATATTCTCCTAAACTATGCCCAGCCCCTGTTAAAATATCACCTACATACTCTCTTAAAAAATAAAAAGAACTAATACTTACACTAAATATAGCTATCTGACTATATTTAGTTAAATCCAATTTTTCTTTATATTCTACATTTTTAATTAAATCCCTTAAATCAATATCAATAAATTCCTTAAAATTTTTATTAATATAATCAGCTATTTTATCAAAAATTTGTCTATAAATATTATCAGATTCATATAATTTCATTCCCATATTAATATACTGACTAGCTTGACCAGGAAACAACAAAACAATTCTCTTATTTTTTAATAATTCCAACATAAATTTTTTACCTCCTTATATTTAATTAAACTAAATCATAATTAAAACTATACAAAATAAACACTATTCTACCAAAAACAGATTTTATAGTAATTAAATCATTCTTAGTATAATTAGAAATCCCTAAAGAAGATAAAAAAGGAATATCATAAAAACCTTCATATTTAAATCCTTCTAAATATACCTTAGAAAAAGGAATATCAAATGCTAATAAAGAAGCTCTAATATTAACCCCAACTTTTAATTTAATCTCACTATTACTTTTTATTAAAAATAAAACAGATTCACTATCATAAATAATAATATTTTCTATACTATCTTTTAAATATAAATTAAATAAAGAATTAATATTAGCCAAAGTATGATCAACTCTACTACCAATCATTCCAAAACAAAAAACTTTTTTTACTAACATATTCATATTATTTATGTAATTTATTCCCAACTCTAAATCACTATAATCCTTATCCTTAGGAAAATTAATAATATTTAAGTTCTTAAATAAATTCTTATTTTTAGCTCTAATTTTTTTAGAATCTAAATCACCAATAACAACATCAGGAAAAATATCTAATTTAATTAACTTATTACTTCCTCCATCAACTGCAATTATTTTATTAATATCATAATTTTTAATAAAATTCCTAGAAAGTATCTTATTATTTACTTTTCCATTAGCAACTAATAAAATATTCATTTTATATTAGAAATATACTTAAAAACTTCAACAGCAAAAGTATATAAAGAGCTAGCAACCCAAGTACTAGTCAAAGCAATAACAATAAAAGTAGCAACCATCTTAGGAACAAAACTTAAAGTTTGCTCCTGAATTTGAGTAACTGCTTGCAATAAACTAATAATTAAACCAACGATCATAGCAGTTAGCAAAATAGGAGCACTTAAAACAACTATCAAATACAATGCCTGTACTATAAAATTGTTTATATCAAATCCACTCATTTTTATTATAAACTAATTTTATGGATAATAACTCTTAATAAGCCCTTCAGTTATCAATTTCCAACCATCTATACTTACAAACAATAATAATTTAAAAGGTAAAGAAACAGTCATAGGAGACATCATAAACATACCCATAGCCATTAAAACCGAACCAACTATCATATCTATAACCAAAAATGGTAAATATATCAAAAAACCTATTATAAAAGCAACTTTTAATTCAGATAATATATAAGCAGGGATAACGACAGTTAAAGGTAAATCTTCTATTTTTTCTGGTTTCTTTATTTTTGAATAATTTATAAAAAATACTAAGTCCTCTTGTTTAGTATGTTTAATCATAAATTTTTTATATTCTTTAACTACTCTAGAAATAAATTCTTCTTGAGTTATCTTTTTGTTAAGATAAGGTTGTAAAGCATCTTCATTTATCTTAATTAATACAGGATTAAGAACATAAAGAGTAATAAAAAAAGAGAAAGCAATAATAACTTGATTAGGAGGAGTTTGTTGAGTACCCAAAGCACTCCTTAACATAGAAAAAACTATAACAATTCTTATATAAGGTGTCATCATTATAAGTATATAAGGAGCTAAAGATAAAACAGTTATTAAACCAATAGCTTTTAAAGGAGTAGCTACAGGATCTGAAGCTTGCTTACCACCTATTTCAATAGAAACATCAGGTAAATTTATCTTAGGAGTATCAGCTGCATAAACATTATGAAATAAAAATAAAAATAAAATAAAAAAAAGCAGAATATTAAAATTCCTAAAATATAATATTTTTTTTAAATCATAATTGCTTTTAAAAATATTATTAAATATACAAAAAAAAGTTCTAGACATAATATTCACTCCTTAAATAATTTAAATAATCATTTATCTTTAGGATTCTTTAAATTATTTACTTCAGTTTCAATTTCATTTAAATCAAACTCTTTAAGTAGATTAATATTATTATCAGCAACAGAAACCATATATATTTTTTTACTAATTTTAATAAAAATAATTCCTTTATTGGGAGCTAAATAAATTCTATCAATAACCTGAGCAATTTTTACATTATAAGGATTCTGAATTTTATTAAAAAATTTTACAATAAAATATCCAATACCTCCTATAACTATAGCATATATAATAAAAACTAATCCTAAGTTAAATAAAGGATCCATTAATATCTCCTTTTATTATTTATCTAACTATTTCAAGTATTCTAACACCAAAATTCTCATTAACAGCGATAACTTCACCCTTAGCTATAACTTTACCATTAACCAATATATCAACTGGTTCTCCCGCTAATTTATCTAATTCAATAACAGAACCAACAGTTAATTTAAGTATATCCTTAACTAACATCTTAGCCCTACCAATTTCAACAGTAATAGTTAAAGGTACATCTTGTAAAATCTCTAAATTAGATTCCTCACTAGAAACAGTAGTCTTTTCTAATTGCGGCAAATTAAATTTTGAGATATTTTCTTTATCCATTAAAATTACCTCCCTTTAGTAATTATTCATATTCTTCAGCTTCTTGATCAGTTAAAACTTTAGTTATTTTAACTCCAATTTTATTACCAACCATTCCTAAAGACCCTAAAAACTTAGTTTTACCCTCTATTTTTATCATAACAGGATCAGTTAATTTATTATCAAGAGTAATAATATCACCAGGTTCTATATAAAGCAAATCTTGAAATAATACTTCTGTTTTTCCTAATATAGCAATAACATCAATTTTACTTAAACTTAAATTTTTTTCACTTAATATTTTTTCTTTATCTTTTAAGATCTTATTTAAAATATCAGGATTAATAGTAGTAGTAATAGTAGGCTTTTGTTCGGGAATAATTTCCCTTAAATAATTAAATGGTAAAATAATAGTTTTCATAGATTCCAAAGATTCTATTCTAATAATGGTATTAATTTTAGCAATATAAGAAGTATAAGGAATAGCTAAAGCACTAGCAGGCTCAGTAGAGATCTTTTCTAATTTAAAATAAGTTTTTTTATCACTATTATCTAAAGTCCCCAATAATAAATTAAATTCATTAATAATTTCTTCAACAATAAATTGTTGCAATAACTTAGTTTCTAATTTAGTTAATTCCCTTATATAAGCTGGAGCCTCACCTTTACTACCTAATAACAAATTCAAAAGAATAAAAATAACATAAGGATCAATAACTATTAAAGCTTTAGGAGTAGAAATAATTGTACCTTCTATATCAATTCTTATTATTATGCTAGGATTAGGTAAAAAATCAATAAAATCTGAAAATTGTAATACCTCTATAGTAGATAATTCTATTATTATTTTTTTTTGAATAATATCCGAAAGTTTTATAGATATTTTCTCAACGTAATTCTTAAAAAAATTAATTAAAAATTTATGCTCATAAGAAGTAAATTGAGGTTTAGTTAAGGAAAAATCCTTTTTATTAAAATTAGACTTTTCTTCAATTGACTTAGACTTAGCTATGTATTTTTCAAAAGGATTACCACTTAGCATATCTAATTCTTTAATTCTATACTAAACTAAACCTACCTTTTAAGGTATTATCTATTATTTTTCAAAAAATTTATAAAAAAAGAAAATAATTTATTAGGCTTAAAAACCCTAGAATTAAATTCTGGATGAAACTGAACACCAAGGTAAAATGGATGTTCAACATACTCCATAATTTCAACTACATTAATTTCCTTATTAATTCCACTAACTATAAATCCTTTTTCTTTTAATAAATCTAGATATTTATTATTTATTTCGTATCTATGTCTATGTCTTTCAATTATTTCATTTTGTTGATATATTTTAAATGCCAATGTATTATCTATTATTTTACATTTATAATTTCCAAGTCTCATAGTACCACCAACTAATTTAATATATTTCTGATCTTCCATCAACTTAACTACCAAAATATAATCATTAATATTTTTATTTAAAATAAATTCTTGAGAAGTAGCATTTTTAATATTTAATACATTTTGAAAAAACTCTACTACCATAAGTTGCAATCCTAAGCATATACCTAAAGTAGGAATCTTATTTTCTCTTAAATAATTTAGAATATTGATTTTTCCTGAAACCCCTCTTATACCAAAACCTCCAGCTACTATAAATCCATTAATATAATTTAGTTCTTTTTTTATAACTTTTTTTTCATGTTTAGTAGAATCTATTAATTTTATATTAATTTTAACAGAGTTTGAGATAGAAGAATGTTTTAAAGCTTCTATTAAGCTTTTATATGAATCTTTTAAATTAGTATATTTACCTACAATACCAATAGTAATCGAATTTTGTTGTCTTTTTATTTTTTTAATAATTACATTTAACTCAATCCATTTACTTTTTTTAATATCATTATCTTTTTTATTATTTAAAATAAAATTAGTAATATTTTGATTTAAAAGAATTAATGGTATTTGATAAACATTAGATAAATGAGGAATATTAATAACATACTTAGACAATAAATTAGAAAATAAAGCAATTTTATTTCTAATTTCTTGAGTAATAGGTATTTCAGATCTAACTATAATAAAATGAGGCTGAATTCCGGCTTCTTGAAGTTTTTTAATAGAATGTTGAGAAGGCTTAGTTTTTAATTCTTCAGTATGCTTTAAAAAAGGTACATAAGTTATGTGAATAAACTTTACTTTATTTTTATACTCTATATACATTTGCCTAATAGCTTCTAAAAATGGTAAGCCTTCTATATCTCCAACAGTACCTCCTACCTCCACTAAACTAAAATCAAAACCATCTGATAACTTTAAGATCTTTTCTTTTATTTCATTAGTTAAATGAGGAACAACTTGAATAGTTTTACCTAAAAATAAACCTTCTCTTTCTTTATTTATTAAATCCATATAAATTCTACCAGCAGTAATATTATTATCTTTACTAAACAATATATTGGTAAATCTCTCATAATGTCCTATATCTAAATCAGTTTCTCCTCCATCAAAAGTTATAAAGACTTCTCCATGTTCATAAGGATTCATTGTACCAGCATCTACATTTAAATAAGGATCCAATTTTATTATGTTAACTTTATAATTAAGCTCTTCAATTAAAGAAGCTAAAGAAACAGTTATAACTCCTTTACCTAATGAAGATAAAACTCCACCAGTTATAAATATAAAATTTGTTTTTATCTTATTCATAATTAAACAATATTCTTTTATAATTTAGTTTGAATAATTTTAATTCCTCCAATATTTTTATCATTTTTATAAAGTATATATAATTTATCAAACCATCTAAAAACATTTAAAATTTTAAATTTAGATTTTTCAAAAAATGGATTTATCTTTTCCAAAATTTTATCTTTATTTGCAACATAAATGATATTTTCTGATATTAAGTAAATTAAATCTTTTTCATCTATATAAATTCTATTTATTTTAGTAATATCAATAGAATAATTATTATAGTTAATAAAATTAGCATTATTATCAAAAATCTGTATCCTGTTGTTATTTTTATCTAAAACATAAATAAATCCCTTGGTATCTATAGCAACATCAGCAGGTTCATCAAATTGTGAAGGTTCTCTACCATATTTACCAAATAACATCAAAAAACTACCATCTAAATCATATTTAACTATTCTATTATTTTTAGTATCAGATATATAAATATATCCTATCTTATCTAAGCCAATACCTAAAGGGTTTGCAAAATTAGTTTCTTGATTTCCAAACCTTCCTACTTCCCAAATAACCTTTCCATTACTATCCATTTTTGTAAGTTTAGAAAGATAAGAATCTAATACATAAATAAAATTATTTTTATCTACTTCAATATCACAAGGTTCTCTAAATTGCCCTTTATCATTTCCATATTTACCTATAGAATCAATATATTTTATATTATAATCATTTATTGAATATTTTTTTATATTACCTTTTAAATCAGTTACATACGCTATTTTTAATAAACTATCATAAGCAAAAGAGGTAGGCTCAAGATTATTAAATTCAATATATGATGTTTTTGGTAATTCTACAGGAATTGTTCCCTTAAAAATAACTACATATATATATCCACCACCTAACAATATTAAAACTAAAAGAATTATCATCAATAAAAAATAAAATCTATTTATCATATTTAATTTATTCTATAAAAAAACAATTCCTCATTTTTTATTTACTCAATAACATAATAAAAAAATTTAATACTTTAAAATTTAACTTTTTTTTTACAAAAAATAATTAACATTTTCATTAAAAGATATTATCATTACCTATAGAAACCAATGATATAATAAAAAAACTATAAAGGGGGGTAATAAGATATGAATACAGGAATCCAAGGAAATAACATAAATATCCAAGCAGGTAATATAGTAATAAA
>JBMFOW010000057.1:0-9691 GCA_049969455.1 bacterium
GGGTTTTTTAAGGGGCAAAGCCCCTTAAGCAGTAAAATAAGTTAGAAAAATAGAGAGGGATAAAAAAGTGGGGTTAAGGGAGTTTTTACCCCTTAAGTTTTTTGGGGTTATGTTGGTTGGATAACCCCCAAGTTAGTTTTAATTTATTAAAAAAATGTAATAAAAAAGTTATTATAAAAATAACAATTTTTTTAATATAAAAATTATAATATATATATAATAAAAATTATAAAAAAAAAGTTATAAAAAAATAGGAGGAATTTTTAATAAAAATGTATAATAATATAAATGGAGGTGATAGTAATATGCCAAAAGCAGTAGGTATAGATTTAGGTACTACTAATAGTGTTATTGCTTATAAAGAAACTGGAGGTAATGTAATAGTTATTCCCAATGCTGAGGGTTCTAGATTAACACCTTCAGTTGTTGGCTTTAAAGGTAATGAAATAATAGTAGGTGAGCATGCTAAAAGACAAGCTATACTTAATCCAGAGAATACAGTTATATCTATTAAAAGAAAAATGGGAACTGATTATAAAGTAAGAATAGAAGGTAAGGAATATACTCCTGAACAGATTTCTGCTTTTATATTACAAAAACTAAAGAAAGATGCAGAAAGTTATTTAGGAGAGCCTATTCAAGATGCAGTTATAACAGTACCGGCATACTTTAATAATGCTCAAAGGGAAGCAACCAAAAACGCTGGTATTATTGCAGGACTTAATGTTTTAAGAATAATAAATGAACCAACTGCTGCAGCTTTAGCTTATGGATTAGATAAACAAGAACAAATATTAACAGTATTGGTTTTTGACTTAGGTGGAGGTACTTTTGACGTATCTATACTTGAAATAGGACAAGGAGTATTTCAAGTTAAAGCCACTGCAGGAGATAATCAATTAGGTGGAGACGATTGGGATAAAAAAATAATGGATTGGATTTTAGAAGAATTTAAAAAAGAAAATGGTATAGATTTGTCTGAACATAAAGCTTCTATGCAAAGAATCAGAGAAGCTGCTGAAAATGCTAAAAAAGAATTATCTATTAAAATGGAAACTGAAATTAATTTACCTTACATATATGTTGATGAAAAAGGTCCTAAACATATTCAATTAAGATTAACTAGGAGTAGATTTGAGGAAATGTCAAAGGACTTAATGGCAAGATTAGAAGCACCATGTAAGAGAGTATTAGAAGATGCTAAATTAACTCCTGATAAAATTGATAGAATCTTATTAGTTGGTGGTTCTACTAGAATGCCTATGGTACAAGAATTTGTTAGAAAATTCTTTGGAAAAGAACCTTCTAAAGATATAAATCCAGATGAAGCAGTAGCAGTTGGTGCAGCTATACAAGCTTCTATTATTAAAGGTGAAACTAAAGATATAGTTTTAGTTGACGTTACTCCATTATCTTTAGGTGTTGAAGTTTTAGGTGGTGCAGTTGAAGTTTTAATTCCAAGGAATAGTGCTATACCTATTAAGAAAAGTCAAGTATTTACTACCGCAGCTGATTTTCAAACTAATGTTGAAATACATGTAGTACAAGGTGAAAGACCATTAGCTAAGGATAATATATCTTTAGGTAGGTTTATTTTATCTGATATACCACCTGCTCCTAGAGGTATCCCTCAAATAGAGGTTACTTTTGAAATAGATGCTAATGGTATTTTACAAGTTAGTGCTAAAGAGAAGTCTACTGGTAAAGAGCAATCAATTAAGATAACTGGAGCTACTATATTATCTAAAGAAGAAATAGATAGAATGGTAAAAGAAGCACAACAATATGCTGAACAGGATAGAAAGAAAAGAGAACTTATTGAAGCTAGAAATAGGTTAGATCAAATGATATATACCGCTGAAAAAGCTATTAAGGATTATCCTAATGTTGATGCTAATATTAAATCTGAGTTAGAGAATACTATTAAAGAAGCAAAAGATGTTTTCCAAAAAGAAGAAGATGTCATAGCTATTAATAGAACTATTGATAAATTACAAAATGTTTTATATAAATTTACATCTAGTGCTTATGCAGCTACTGGAGCTAGTACTGGTACATCTTCTAACCCTAATCAAGGACCTTCTAGTGATCAGGGACCTTCTGGTGAGCAAAATTATAAAATAGAAGACTAATATATTATTTTAGATATATCTTATAAAAAAGAGGGAGTCTAAAAGCTCCCTCTTTTTACATTATATTTATTTTTTTAATTTAGATTCTTCTTAGAATTAACGTATGGATTGAATTTTTTAAATCTTTTTTTATAGTTATTTTTAAAGAATTAGTATCATAAATATAACCTATTGGAATTCCTGTTGGTATTGAATGATATCCATATGTCAAAACTAAAGAATTTGTCTTTATTTCTTTTGAATCATATATATCAATAAATACTAAGTTGTTATTTATATATTTAATTAATCCTAATGAATTAGTATCTTTTATAGTTGATAATATTTGAAAATCTGGACTTAATATATATTTAACTTTTGAGATTTTAGGATAAACATTAGTTACTATTCCTAATAAGTTTTCTTCATTTACTACTATATCTTTTATTTTTATACCATCATTATATCCTTTGTTTATATAAAAATAATCCTTTTCTTTAGATATTATATCAGCTAATCCTATTATTTTTACATTATTAATATAATTGTAGTTATTTTCTATTTTAAAAATATTAATTAATTTTAAGAAATCATTATTATAAATTAAATTTTCTAGCATTTTATTATATTTTAAACTAATTACATTTAAATTATTTTGATAGTAATTATTATCTGATATAAAAAGTATAGAAAAAAGAAAAAAGCTAAATGAAAAAAAATTTAATTTTATTGCTACTATTTCATAAATAAAAAAAAATACTAACAAAAATGAAAAAAAATTAATGTTGTTTTTTTTCATTTTTAATTTAAATATTAGTTTATTAATTAATAAGAAAAGTAGTATTACCTATTTTTATTATGGAAGATTTGTAGATACTAGTTTGAATATTAGGTTTTAGTTTTTCCATTTTGTTTTTTGTTATTAAAAAAGTTCCATTAGTTGAATTTAAATCTGTTATATATATTTCTTTATTGTTTATTATTATTTTTGCGTGTTTTCTAGATATGGTTAAATCTAAGGGTAAAGCTAAATCATTACTTATATCTCTGCCAATAGTTATATCATATTCAAATTCATAAACATTTCCTTCATATGGCCCTGTTAATATTATTATTTTTATTTTATTCATATTTTTTTAATAATTTTATAATTGTTTTACAATAATTTTATCGTTTTCTATATCCATAATTAAGTTATTACTTGTTAAATTAGGATTAAGTAGGATTTCTTCAGCAAGTACGCTAAGAATTTTAGATTGTATAAATCTTTTTATATTTCTTGCTCCAAAAGATGGATCAAAAGCATTATTTAAGATATATTCTTTTAATTTATCAGTAAATGATAAATTACCACCATTTTCTTCTATTTTTTTACTTATTTCTTTTAGTTCTAATTCTATTATTTTAATTACGCTTTCTCTATCTAAAGGTTTAAAAACAATAACTTCATCAATTCTATTTAGTATTTCTGGTCTTAGAAATTTTAAAACTTCTGGAATTAATTTATTTTTTAATTCTTCATTTGTTATATTAGGATTTTCTTTAATTAAATTAAAAATTAAATTAGATCCTATATTAGAGGTCATAATTATAACAGTATCATAAAATACTAAAGTTCTTCCTTTTGAATCTTTTAAATGTCCTTCATCAAATACTTGTAGGAATATATCAAATACTTCAGGATGTGCTTTTTCTATTTCATCTAATAATAGAATAGTATAAGGGTTTTTCTTTATAGATAAAGTAAGGATACCATCTTTTTCATATCCTACATATCCAGGAGGTGCTCCTAACAATTTAGCTACTTCATGTTTTTCTTTGAATTCTGACATATCTAATCTTATAATATCATCTGGTCCTGAAAAAATTGCTTCTGCTAATACTTTAGCGAAATAAGTTTTTCCTACCCCAGTTGGTCCTAAAAATAAAAATACCCCATAAGGCCTTTTAGATAATGTTAATCCAGCTTTAGCTATTTTTATTATTTTGCTTACTTTTTCTATAGCTTCATCTTGACCTATTATCTTTGATTTTAATATTTCTTCTAAGTTAGCTATTTTAGAGCTTTCTGATTGATCCATTTTTGAAATTGGAATTCCTGTTTGTTTACTTATTAATTCTTTTACATCCTCTAAATCTACAAAATTTTTATTTTTTTCTGTTTTAACATATGTTGCTACTTCATCTATTATATCTATTACCTTATCAGGTAAGTTTCTGTTTGGAATATATCTTTGAGATAATTTAATTAAATTAAATAACATATCTCTATTATATTTTACATTATGATGTTGTTCAAATGAGGGAATAATATTTTCTATAATCTCTAATGTTTGTTCTAAGGTAGGTTCATTAACTAAGATAGTTTGGAATCTCCTTTCTAAAGCTGGATCTTTTTCTATGTATTTATAATATTCTTCTGTAGTTGTAGCACCTATTACTGTTATTTGTCCTCTTGCTAATGCAGGTTTTAGCACATTTGCTATTGTATTATCTAGCATTATTGTATGTATTTCATCTATAAATAAAATTATATTATCATTATTTTCTAATTGTTTAATTAGGTCTTCTAGTTTTTTTTCTAATTCTCCTCTTAATGAAGTACCAGATAATATAGAGCTAACTGTTAATTCTATTATTTGTTTATTTTGTAATTCCTTAATTTCGTTATTAGCTATTTTGTAAGCTAACCCCTCAACTATTGCGGTTTTACCTACTCCAGGCTCACCTATTAATATCGGATTATTTTTGGTCTTTTTTAATAAAATTTGTACTAATCTCTGTAATTCTTCTTCTCTTCCTATTAATTTATTTAGTTTATTTTCTTTTGCTAATTTTGTTAAATTTCTACCATATTTTTCTAAAAATTCAGGAATCTTTAGCTCTTCTTTTTGATTTGATTTATTTAAACCTATTTCTTTTTTATCTTGTTTAAATAATAAGTTTTTTATATCTTTTGTATCAAAGTAAGTTCTTAAGATCTCAAAAAAAGATGTATTATTATCTAAGAAATTTATTAAATCTAATAATGTTGGATCTTCATATTGTTTTAAAAATTTTTTTAATAATGTACTATAAATTGTTTCATTATTTGATTTTATATTTAATGATGAAAATAAAATTAAGAAATTTTTAGTATCAGTATTTAATTTTATTACATCCTTTTTATCTAACTCTAAAAAAATATCAACAGTTGTTAAAGATAGAGCTTTTTGAACAGTATATTCTTTATATAGATTTTCTATAAAAGACTTAAGTTTTATAGTATTTAAATTTTGCGTAATCATAAATTTATTTTAAAGGAAATAATCCAAGAAATGTTAAAAATCCTCCTATTAATATTGATATTATTATTAAGAATAGCCAGAAGAATCTAAAATATGATTTGTAAGTTTTATTATCTTCTGTTTTTATTTCAATTACTTCAAAATAGGGTGCATAATGTCTTCTATAGTATCCTTTTATTATAGCATTTTTACCTATTAGATTGTTTGTTATAAAGAATCCATAAACCATTTCTGCTAATTGTAATCCTATTTTATAATCTACATAAATAAAACCTGTTTCATCTTTAAAAGTGATATCTTCGCTAAATATATAACCTGCTACTCCACGCCCCATTATTTTACCTTTTAAGGTTGCAGGAATACTCCTTACTATTGAAACTTTTGTTTTACTTAATAAATCTATTATTTTATATTCTTTAAAATTAAGATTAAAAATTTTATAAGTATAGATCCATTTAAACAATGCTCCTAAAGATGCTAATAAAATTGGATAACTAATTATATTTATTCCGTTTTCAGTTGTAGCAGTCATTATAAATCCTAAAACAAATCCTCCTATAAATCCTAATAACGGTGAATATTGAAATATTAAATCTATTATAAATTCATCTATTAAGGTATTAGATAATAAATCTACAGAATTATCATCTTTGTCTTTAGGTAAAGATGAAGGAATATTAATATAAAAAGGCAGATTATTTTCTTGAGCTATTTTTTGTAAATTTTTTATTCTTTTAGCTACTAATGGATGGGTTGAATTTAATTCAATTATTGTAGCCCAAGGGTTAAATAAATCCCATGCCAAAGTTCTTGCTATTACATCGTAATTATTTACTACTGTGTTATCTACTGTTACTTCTATTGCTTGGGTATTTAAAGCTGCTGTATTTGCAGAATAATTTAAATTACTATTTAAAAGAGCTAATTTTAGACTTTTGGATTGTTTATCATCCATTAAACCTAATACTTTAAAAGGAGTTTTTCTTATGTTTATATTTTCTGTTTGTTCAGTTTGATTTTGATTAGGGTCAAGGATGCCATAAGCTACTTTTATTAAGGCAGTTGCTAATGCTATTGGTTTTAATGTAATTAAAGCGCTAAATTTATCTGCATAATATTCTCTTAATCTTGATAAATATAAAACTATATATTCACTTATTATATAAATTATATAAGTTGCAATAGCGATTAAGAGTAATTGCCCTTTCCCATTATTTCTACTATTACTGCTGCTACTTGCTAAGCTGTAAGCTAATCTGTATAGCATATATAATAGAAATGGAATGAAAGAAGCTAAAGTCATAAAAACGAAATCCCAGTGAAATATATGGCCTATTTCGTGACCTATTACTGCTCTTACTTCATCTTCATTTAGTACTTCTAACAAACCTCTTGAGATTACTATTCTAGCATTATTAGGGAAATTACCATATGTAAATGCTTCTGGAGTAAAATCATCTATTATTCCTATTCTTGGTAATTTTGTACCTCTTTGATTAAATTCCTTTTGAATAAATTCTCTTAAATACAATGGTAATTCACTATATTCTACCCATTTTAAGTTATACATCCATTTTAAAGAAAAATCTAAAATAAAAGGTGATATAAAAAATTGGATAATAGCAAATAAGAAAGTAAAAATAATTGCAAAGTTTATAGCTATAAATGTATCAAACCCTCCTATTGTAAAAATAAGAAAAGCAATTATGAATATGATAAAATAGAAACCAAGTAATATACTTGTGGATATTACCGCAAACATATTGTTGTTCCACCCCCTATATTTTTTAAACTTTACTTTTTTAACTTAAGATATATTTTGGTTATTTTAATTCTTGGCTTTTGGTTTGTTTTAAACTAACATTTATGGGTATTTTGTTTTTCATGCACTATACAGCAGGGCAGGTATTTATTGCTATATTTTTAGCTTCTTCTATTTTGGACTTATCTTCTTGAGTATCTACTTCTAATTCAAATTCTATTCCTTTGGTTACTGGTTCGTTACCTAAGTTAAGTGGGATAGATAAATTGAGTTTATTTTTAACAGTTAATTTTAGGTTTTTTATATTTAAATTTAGTTGGCTACATACTATAGCGAAAGTTGATAAGAAGCAACTGCCTAATCCCATTAAGCAATATTGTATAGGATTAGGTGCTAACTATTTTCCTCCTAAAGCTGGAATTTGATCTATATAAAATGTTGTTGATCCTTGTAAATAATTTAAAGTAGATGAAATTTGTGGTAAATTCTCATCAAAGTTCCATATTACCTCTACTTTTACTTCTTTTTCTAATAAAGTTTTATCATTTTTAGCTTATTCTATAAATTTGTTTAATTCAGTTTGATTTATATTTTTCATTACTTATAATCCTCCTTTTTGGTTTATTTTATAAAATAATTCCTATTAGTTTCCTAATATATTAATTTATTTTTATAATTTAAAATCCTTTAAAAATTTTTTTATTTTTTTAATAATTTTTTATAATTTTTTACTTTTTTTTAATTTTTTGTTTTAATTTTGAAAGGATTTTGATAATTAATATATAAATAATAAATAGGATATGATAGTAAATTCTCCTAATATACAATTAAAAATAAGTCCTAATTTAAAGTATATTGCTTTACTTCATGGTAATAGTTTATTATTATATAGGGAAAGAACTTTTTTATTTGAGAAAAATGTTAAAGGCTTAGATTTAAAGTTAATAGCTGTTTCTGATAAAGGGGATGTATTGGTTCAAACTCAAAGTGAATTGATATTAATTGATTTAAATCAACAAGAAACTATTTTAAATAATAAATTTAAAGAAGGTGGAATATTATCAGATTTCAATTTACTTAATAAAAAAATATTTTTTTATAGAAAAACTCAAGATAAATCTTTTTTAAATATTTTAGCTAAAAAGGAAGTTTATCTTCATGAATTAGGAATGCTTAACTTGGAAACCTCTAAAGAAGAGATATTTTTCTCTAAAAAAATGGAATCTAATGATAATATCGAATTTAAATTATCCCCCTTTTCTAATTATATCATCATAAAAGATAAAAAAATAGTAGAAAAGATAAATTTAAGTAATTATAAAGTAGAGTTATCCTATGAATTAAGTGATATTCAAATTGTGGATTATTATATAAATAACTCTGGGGATATTGTTTTTTATATTAGAGATAAAGATAAGGAAGCTCTTTATTTTATATCTAATAATAGTAAGTTTATAATAAAGTTACCTGAAGAAGTTAAGGATAGTATTATTATTTCTTTTAATCCTAATAAAATTGTCTTGAGGCTAAAAACCTATCCTCAAATTTTTATATTAAATAAACTAGGTAATATTGAGTTAAAGTTTTTATTAAATGATATTGAGAATTTAAATTATCCGATGTGGGCTGTTTTATTCCCTACATATGAAGATATTATAGCTTTGTATTTAAGACAGTTTAAATTACCATTAGATATGTTTTACTTTACTTATGAGAATTTTAGGGTAGAGGTTAGTAGGTGGAGAGTTACTGAATTTAAAAAAGCTAAGACTGAAGATAAATTAGCTTCTTTACTTGAAGAATCAATTAAAGAAAGAGAACAAATTATTGAACAAAAAAGCAAAGAAATTGAAAAATTTCAAAAAGAAATTTTAAAGCACCATAAAGAAGATATTCAACAACAAACTCAAGGAGTTACTGAAAAAGCAGTAGTTGATAGTGAAAAATTAATGAAATTAACATTTGATTCTGTTGAATCTAAAGTTGAAAATATAGATACTTCTAAGTTAGTGAATTTGTTTAAAGAAGAGAATCAACAAGAAGAGCAAGAAACAAAAGGTGTTTTGAATAAGCTGGAAGATCAATCACAGGACCAAAAAAACATTTATAAAAAAGTTGTATCAGAAGATGAATTACTTAAAAAAGCTTTATCTGAAACTAAGGAACAAGCAAAATCTATTAATTATGATATATCTAAATTAACTAAATTTTTAGAAGAAGATAGTAATGAAGAAAATAATAGTGAAATTATTAATAAACTAGGTAATGAAGATGAACAAGTAAAAAAACCTAAGCTAAAAATAGATTTTGATAAAGTTTTATATGATAAAGAACAAACAATAAAAGAAAAAGAAACAAAAAAATTAGATTTAAACACTATTTTAACTGATGAACCTAAAAATGAAATTAAAAAAGATTTGAATTCTCCTAAAAGTATTGAATCACCTAAAAAATTAGTAATAGAAGAATTTGAAAAATTATTGGAAAATGTTGAAAATAAAATAGAAAAAAGCCAAAAAATAGAATCAAAA
>JBMFOW010000058.1:0-9400 GCA_049969455.1 bacterium
TTATAACATTAATTTGTCAGAAAAAGATTGGATAATCCTAAAATTATCTACAATATACCACGATTTAGGAAAAATTAACTCATACTTCCAAAATAAAATAAAAAAACAACCAATAAAATTAAATTTAAACTACCCCCATAATTTCTTATCTACTTTCTTTATTAATAAAAATTTAATAACTAATTTCTTAGATGCAGAAAGTTATAAAATAATTTTTTATATAGTAGCTTTTCATCATGATAGACAAATTAATATCTCAACCATAAATGAACAAAATATTAAAATAATATTATCTGATTTATCACTAAATTTAAAAAAAATTAACTTAAATACTGTTTTAGATAATGAATTACTCCTTGACTTAAAAGAAATATTTAAAAACGATTATTATGATATAATAAAATTAATTTCAAATGAACTAGAAGCTATTAAAATTCTACAAGATATTAAAAATATTCAAAATAAAAATCTTATACTTAGAAATATAAATACTGAAATCAATAAAGTAAAACTATTAGGATTATTTTTAAGATTAGATCATTCCTCTTCTGCTAAAATAAATGTAGAACAAAATTATATAAATAAATCCCAAATTATTACAGATTACTTAAACAAATTAAAAACTAAATGGCAACTAGATTATTATAATCCAAAATTAATAGATAAAAATGTACTAATTCTTGCTTCAACAGGTTTAGGAAAAACAGAAGCATCTTTACTTCTATCCGGAAATTATAAACTATTCTATACTTTACCTACCACATCAACAGTTGATGCAATTTATAAAAGATTTATTCAATACTTTAATATCAATAATGTAGGTATTCTACATAATAACTCCTATAACACTATAGAATATATTTTACAATCAAGTAAAAACAATAAATCTATAGATACAGATGAATATGATCTAAATTTATACTTAGAATATAATTTATCTAAAAACTTATCTAAACATATTACTGTATTAACAGTAGATCAAATATTCACTTCATATCTAAAATACTACGGATATCAAAAAATTTATTCTACATTAAGTTACTCTAAATTAATAATAGATGAAATTCAAGCGTACTCACCTCTAATTTTAGCAATTATATTAAATACTCTAAAAGAAATAAATAACTTAGGAGGAAAATATATAATATTAACTGCAACCTTACCTAAATTTTTAGAAAACTATTTATCTTTTGAATATCAAATTAAATATATACCAAATATTACTAAGCATAAAATTAAAATAATTAATGATCAAATTACTCAAGATAATGAAGTTCATCCAGAAATCCTAAATAAAATATTATCTAAAAAATATAAAAAAATATTGATAATATGTAATACTGTTAGCAAAGCACAAGAAATATACTATAAACTAATTCAAAATGAAAAAATAAAAAAAGAAGTAAATAATATAATTTTACTTCACTCAAGATTTATAAAATTAGATAGAGTAAAAAAAGAAGAAATAATATTAAATAAAGATTTTCAAGGAATATTAGTTTCTACCCAAGTAGTAGAAGTATCTTTAGATATAGACTTTGATATATTATTTACTGAATTAGCACCATTAGACGTAATTATTCAAAGAGCAGGTAGAATCCTTAGAAAATACAAATTTAACTTAGATAAAACTATAGATACTGAAAATATTATAATATTTGCTCAAAATCCATCAGGTAAAGGAGTAATCTATGAAACTGAATTACTAAATAATACCCTTGATATATTAAATCAATTAAAAAATAATAATCTATTATCAGAAACTTTAAAAATAAAACTAATTGAAGATTACTATAATATAAATAATTTAAAATATACAAATTATTATCAAAAATTTAAAACTTACTATGATAAAATTGATTCAATATTTGTAGATAAAAAATCTCAGGCTCATGAAATATTTAGAGAAGACATAAGAAATATAGATTTTATACCCCTAAAAATTTTAGAAAAAAATATAACAAAAATAAAAGAATCTATACTTAGCAATTATAAAGAAAATAATAAATTAAATAATAAACTAAAAATATTAGATACAATTAATGACATATCTTTAACAATACCTTTTTATTTTATAAAAAAATATACTTCTAATTTAGTTATTTATAAATTAGGAGATGTTCTAAATTACCGTTATAACCTAAAACTAGACGATTTATTACATAGATTCTTTAATAATTTTATAACTATAGATTTAAATTATGATTTTGAACTTGGAATAGATTTAAAAAATATATCTGAACTTAGTGGAATTGAAAGTTGTATATAACAGGATTGCAAGTGGCTTATTATATACAGTTATATCTGAACCTAGTGGAATTGAAAGACAAATTTGCTTGTATGTTCAAATTGTATTCTTTTAGAGTTATATCTGAACCTAGTGGAATTGAAAGTAGATAATGAAGTTATTATTCATGAAATAAAGAGATCTGATAAAACTGAGGAATCACATATATATCAAGTAAAATATTATATTTGGTATCTTAAAAATAAAGGAATAAATTGTAATAAAGGAATAATACACTATCCTAGTTTAGCTAAAAAAATAGAAGTAACTCTAGAAGATAATGATTATCAAGAAATCCCAAAAATACTCATAGAAATTGATAATTTAATTAAAACAAATAAAATCCCAAAACCAATAAAAATTAGTATATGTCCTAATTGTTCATATTACTATTATTGCTATATATAACAAATTTTAAATAAAAATAAGTTTTAAACAAAAATATGAGCATGAAAGAAACTTTATATATATTTACATCAGGTAAACTAAATAGAAAGGATAACACTCTATTATTAACTCCTTCTAAAGAAGATGATGAAAATAGTAAAACAAATGGCAATAACAATAATAAAATTTTTTTACCTATTGAAAGAATTAAGGATATTTTTATCTTTTCTGAAGTAACTATTAATACTAAATTAATTAATTTCTTAGCATCTAACGAAGTTATAGTACATTTTTTTAATTATTATGGTTACTATACAAGTACATTGTATCCTAGAGAAAAATATTTAGCTGGAGAACTAATTATTAAACAAGTCCAAAATTACTTAGATAACGAAAAAAGATTGTACTTAGCTAAATGTTTTGTTTTAAGTGGAATTTATCATATTTTGAGGAATTTATCAAAAAACTTACCTCAAAAAAATAATGAAATTTTAAATTATGAAGAAATAGAATCTCAAGTATATAAAACTAAAAATATACCTGAATTGATGAGCATAGAAGGAAGAATTAGAAATACATACTATAAAGAATATTTTGGAATTGATCAGAGAACAAAAAATCCTCCATTAGATAAAATCAATTCTTTAATATCTTTTGGTAATTCACTACTTTATTCTACTATTATTACAGAATTATATTATACTCAATTAAATCCGACTATTAGTTATCTTCATGAACCATATTTAAGAAGATTTTCTTTAGCCCTTGATATTTCAGAAATATTTAAACCTATTATTATTGATACTACTATAAAAAACTTAATTAATAACGACAATATCTTAGATGATTCTAACTTTGAACAAGATTTAAATTATGTATTTCTAAATGAAGTAGGTAAAAAGAAATTTGTAAAAAAATACAAAGATAAACTAAAAGAAACTACAAATTATAGAAAACTGAAAAGAGAAGTATCTTTTAATTTTTTAATAAGATTGGAATCCTATAGATTAATTAAACACTTTATGGAAGAAGAATTATATACTCCATTAAAAACATGGTGGTAAATATTTAAAATATTTTGATAATTAAAGTTGGTGATAAAATGTATTATATTATAACTTATGATATTTCTGATGATAATAGATTAAATAAGGTAAGAAAGATATTAAGAAAATATTTAAATTGGGTTCAAAAGTCAGTATTTGAAGGAAATTTATCTGATTCTCAATTTTATAAATGTAAAATGGAATTAGAAAAAGTAATAGATAAAAATCAAGATTCTATTTATTTTTATAAAATAACTTATTCTAAAGCTTTAAATAAAGAAATTTTAGGAATTGATAACTTAACTAATTTATTAGAGGATAATTTAATTTAAAATTTAATAATAAATCAAGTTACTATTTAAGGGAGGATGATTTATGGATCAGGTTATTGACGAAATTTTAAAAGAAAATCAATATAATATAGAATGTGAATTAATTACTCCATTATTTATGGGAAATGCTACTCAACAACCAGAACTAAGAGAACAAAGTATAAATGGAATATTAAGATGGTATTTTAGAATTGCTGGAGGTAGTAAAGAAACTGAAAATAATATATTCGGATCAACTTCTAATAAATCATCTAAAGGATTAGTTAAACTAAAAATAATTCCAATTAATATATTAAAACTTGATTATCAGAGATTTGAAAATAATTTAAGAAGTAAAACGGGATATCAATATTTAGGATTCTCTTTAAAAATGAATAAACGAGAAGCTATTGATATCAATTCTAAATTTAATCTTATTATTTCTTTTAATCCGTATACTAATCAAGATTATAAGAAAAAATTTTTTGGAGCATTATGGTTAGCGTTTAATTTAGGAAACTTTGGGGCTAGATCTAGAAGAGCTTTCGGGGCTATCAAAATTAACTCTATTACTCATAATAATCAAAAAATTAATGAAATATTTGGTATTAATTTTATTCAAAATTTCTATAATCAAAACCAAATAAAGCAATATTACTATGAAAATATTTATAAAATAAAAGAATTCTTTAAAAATGAACAAAAAATAAATAATATCCCCAATTTATCTGATAATTTTTATATATATTTGTTTAATCATAGTTCAAATGATTACTTAGGACTTTTAGATAAAATTGGAGAAGATTATAAAAATTTTAGAAAAAAAATTGAAATTCAAAGTAGGACTATTTTTGGATTACCTTTAAAAGGAGTAACTTTTGAAAAACGTCGATCTTCTTTACTTAATTTTAAACCTATTAAAAATAATAACAATTATCATTTATTGATTATAAAAATGATAAGTAATAATAAAAATAAATTTATATTTCATCCTAATTTTGAATTTAAAGAAGGATATTATAATAATTTAATAAATTTTGCTAATAATAACGTTTTGAAAATATATGAACCTGCTTAAATTATTAAATTTAAGATGCAAATTTTTATAAAATTTTTTTTAAAAATTTATTTAGCATATAATAAGAGGAGGTAAGTTAAATGTTAGAATTTAAATTAAATCCTTTTGATGTTTTATACTTTGGAAAAACAAAACCTTTTAGTATAGGGGATACTGTTGAATCTAGTTATTTACCTACTTCTTATACTTTAGCTAGTGCTGTTTGTTCTAAATTATATCAAGCTTTTAATATAGAAACTAAAAATATAATCAAATATTTCTATGGACCATTTATTGAATATAATAGAAAACTATACTTTCCTAAACCACATAACATTTACAAAATTAAACCAAAATATTCTAATAATACAGATAAAAATAGTTGCGATGATCCTCATAAATCTAAATATTTTATATTATTTCCTATTAATTTAGAAAAAAATTTTGAAATATTTAAATTTGTAAATAAAAATAAATCTCAAGCTACTAATGATGATGATTTTTATAATTTATCTGGAAGTTATTTTTTATATATAGGAAAAGAAGATATAGAAAATTTTGAAGGATTCATATCATTACAAGCTTTAGAAAAATATATACAAAAAATTAATAAAATAGATTTTAATAGTATTAATGATTTTCAAAATTTAGATAATGTTTTAGAATTGGATCAAGATGAAATTCTAGATTTTAAAAATATTTTCCAGTTTGATCAAAGAATAGGTATAAAATTAAATGATATTACCAGAAATGTTTTACAGGAAAATGGATTGTATAGAGTAGATTTTTTATCTTTAAAAACTAATTCTTTTAAATCTAATTTATCTTTTATATTTTATATAGAATTTAATGAATCAGAAAATATTAAAAATATCGATTTATTAACGTTTTTTGAAAATAATAGATTCTTTAGATTAGGAGGTGAAGGTAAATTTATATATTATAATTTAAAAAAACAAAATCTATCTAATATTTTAAGCTATTATTCAAAAATTTTTAAAAATATAGATAATAAAGAAAATTATAAACAGATACTAAATAAAGACAATATTTTTGTTATTTTTTTAAATGATGGATATTATAAAGATTATAAAGAATTACAAGAATCTATAAATTACAAATTTAGCGGATTTAAAATTGAAAGTATTATCTTTAATAATTTAAAAATTGTTGGAAAATATAGTGCTAAAAATGGTAATATGAAAGTATCTAAAAAGGTTTTACCTTCTGGTACTGTATTATTTCTAACTAAAAATAATTCTAAGAATTCTGAAAATTCTAATATTAAGAATAGTGAATCATTAAATGTAATGATAGATTTTCTTATAAATAAAGATAATTTATTGGATTCTGATTTTATTGGATCTAATTTAGTCTTATTTTTTTAATTTAAAATAAAAAACAAAAAAGCTAAAAGGAGGTAAATGATAATGTCTAGTAATACTGAAATAAAAAAAGATTATTTAGTGGATTTACTATTTATGTATGCTTTAACTCCAGTGCATATGGGTAGTGGTCAAAGTTTATCTTATGTCGATTTACCAATTCAACGTGAAAAAGTAACTTCTTTTCCCGTTTTATGGTCTAGTGGAATTAAAGGTGTATTTAGAACTAATTTTAGTAGATATTTAGATATTAATTCAGATAATAAAAATTTAGTAGATACAATTTTTGGTCCAGAAGATTCTGATGATTCATTTTCAAGCTGTATTTCAATTACTGATGCTAAAATATTGTTTTATCCAGTTAGATCTCTTAAAGGTGTTTTGGCTTATATAACCTCCCCCTTCGTTCTTAAAAGATTTTTTAATGAATTATCTTCTTTATTAAATAAAAATAATGAATTAAATAAAAATAATGCTTTTAATGATTTAAAAAATCTAAATTTAGAAGATAATAAAATAGTAATAAAAAATGATTCTATTTTAAAAATTAGTGATTCTCAAGTTGCTTTAGAAGAATTTGTATTTGATATAGATAATAGTGATTTAGTAAATAAATTATTTGAAGTTGAATTATCTAAAGTTAAATTATTTAAAGAATTAAAGGAATTTGTTGGAGATAATGATTTTGAAAAAAGAGTTGCTATAGTTTCAGATAATGTTTTTAAAGATTTCGTTAATTATTCTGTAGAGATAAGAACTAGGATTAGAATAGACCAAGAAAAAGGAGTCACTAAAGAAGGGGCTTTATTTACCCAAGAATTTACACCATCTAATTCTATTTTCTATTCATTTATATTCACTAAGGATTCATTTAATCAAAATCATAAATTAGATAAAAATCAAGTAAATAGCAAAATAAATGAATTTTTAAATAAATTTAATATCTTGCAATTTGGTTCAGATGAAACTTTAGGTAAAGGATTAATTAAATTAAAAAATATTAATTTAATTGATTAAGTGATAATTATTAATAAAGGGGTAGGGGAGTAAGATGTTAAATTTAAATCATAATAAATCAATTCCTTTAGATATAGTTAATTTCCTTAATAGTAAAGAAGAAATATTAAAAAAAGATAAATCTCAAACCGAAGCTAATAAATTTTCTAATTTATTAATCACTAATGGATTGATTAATACTTTAGCTTATTATAATTCTAAATCTAAGGGTAAAGAATCTAAGGATAAAGATATTGATAAAGATATTAAAGAATTCTATGAAAAAATTATAATTGAATTTTTAGCTGATAAACTAAAAATAAATAATAAACAAGAAATTTTTCAAGTATTATTAAATAAAAAACCTTTTGAATTACTTGAGATAACTAATTTTATGTTAATTTTTTCTAATTATCTTAAGTATTATATAAAAAAATTTGATTAATTAATTAATTAATTAAATTAAGAAAATAAATAAAAGGAGAGTAGATTTTATGGAATCAATAAAAAATTTTAAAACTAAAAGTCAATTAATTTTTTTTAAAGCTCTTGAGAAAATAAAAAGTTTATCAGATAATGAAAGAAAAGAATATTATTCTTATGTAAGATCTTTACCTTCTTTAATTGTTTTTAATGGATTAATTAATACTTTATTATACTATAAATCAAAGAGAGAAAAAGTTTATGAACACATTTCTTTAATATTTGAAGATATTTTTCAAAATTATAAAAAATTTAAAAATAATAACTCTAATAAAGATCTAATTGATTATATTTCTACTTTAGATTTCAATTCTTTAAGGTTAGTTACAAATGATATATTTTTAATATCTTTATATTTAAAGAGAGTAGCTGAAAGTGAATTAAAAAACTAAATGATTTAAATAAAGATTTAAATAAATTAAATTTAATAAATATTTAAGGAGATTAGATATGAATGATAAAATAATTGATAATGAAAATAATAAAGGTAATAAAATTGGTGATAAAGAGATTATATTTTTAATAGTACCTATAGGGAATTATAGAGCTTGGGCTAAGGTTAAATATAGATTATATTCTTTTAATGGTATTGATAATGATATTGAAAATGAAATTGAATCTAAAACTTCAATGAAAATTATACAAAAAACTTTTAATCCTGATAAAACTATATTCGTTTTATCTGATACTCTTATTGATAATATTCCTTTTGATTTACTTAAAGATTTAAATAAATATGATTTTAAAGTAATACAAAAACTAATAAAAGAAGATATTATAAATAATTTATTAATACCTGAAGAAATTAAATTTGATGATGATTCTTTTGTAATATCTTTTGGTAAAGGTTTTTTTGTCAATGATAAGGAACCAATAAAAAAGGTTACTGAGATTATCGGAAATTCTGAAGATTTCTATTATTTCATATTATTCTCTTTAGCTAATTTGTTTTTTGATTCAATTATTAAAAGTGATAAAATTCAAAACATAAAACAGATACAAGAAACTAATTTAAAAATTATAATTGATACTACTCATGGAATTAATTATCAAACAGTTTTAGTATATAAAGCTGTTTTGGAATTATTAAAAATATTTGCTTTTTATTTTAAAAATGTATTTTTGGTTGTATATAATTCTGATCCTTATATTAATCCAAATGTTTTACAAAAGCTTCCTGATAAAAGAGTTTTAAATATTAATATTATTGAATTTACTAAGGTTATCCCATTTTTTAATGTTTTTAAAAGTAGTAATACTAAATTTTTAACTAAATCTGCATATTATAATGAGAATATAGATCAAAATTATTTAAAAGAATTTACTAAAATAGAAAATGTAAATAAAGAATTTATGGATAATATTTATTCTTTTGCAGCTTCTTTTATATTTGGTTGTCCTTTATATGCTATATATTTTATTCCCGATAGTAAAAAATTATATGATAT
>JBMFOW010000059.1:0-9308 GCA_049969455.1 bacterium
CTTTTATTAATTGGTATTATTTTAGCTTTAGCTAAAAGATATTTGTTAAAAGTTGAAAGAATTATAAAGAATTCAGTAAAAGATAATTATTTTTTAAGTTTACTTATATTATTTTTAATAAGTATTAATTCTTTTTTTATTCAAGGTATTAAATTTACTTTATTTAATAATCAATTTTTTGATAATATTTATTTAACTTCTAATTTATCTTTTTCTATTTTAAATTTTTTTATCCCAAAAATAAATCAGAATTATGGTTTTAATTTATTTTTGTATAATTTTTTGTGGATATTAAATAATGTTTTAATTTTTGGATTTATTTATAGTTTAAGTAAAACGAAGATGATTCATATGATTTTAGCTTCTGTTTCTGTTTTAACTTCTGATGATGCTTATGATAATAAAAAAAGTAATAAAATTGAGTTAATTGATTTGGAAAAAGCTGAAAAATTTGGAATAGATAATATTAGTGATTTAAGTAGTAGAGATTTAATAGAAATTTTTAGTTGTACTGAGTGTGGTAGATGCCAAGATGCTTGTCCTGCTTTCTTAACTTCTAAGCCTTTATCTCTTAAATCTATTATGGTTAATTTATTAGAGTATTATCAAAAAAATAAAAATGAAAATAAAGTTGAATCTATAGTTAATGGTAATATTTCTTTTGATGCTATTTGGAGTTGTACTGCTTGTGCAGCTTGTGTTAATGCTTGTCCTGTTTTTATAAATCCTTTGGATAAAATAATACGTTTTAGACAAAATTTAGTTATGGATAAATCTAATATGCCTAATTCTATTCAAGAAATCTTTAATTCTATAGAATCTAGAGAACATCCTTTTAAAGGTCCTAATATATCTAAAAAGAACTTCTTTAATAAAATTAAGCAAGAATTGGGAGTTAATTTTATAGAAGATATATCTAAAGCAGAGTATTTATATTTTTTAGGTTGTGCTACTATTTATAATGAAAGAGCTCAAAATATTGCTATTAATTTAATGAAAATTCTAAAAAAACTTAATATAGATTTTGCTATTTCTATTAATGAAATTTGTACTGGGGATATTGCTAGAAGAACTGGTAATGAATATTTATTTCAAATTCAAGCAGCAAATAATATAAATAATTTTAAACAATATAAGTTTAATAAAATTTTGGTTAATTATGCTCATTGTTTTAATACTTTTAAAAATGAATATCCTTCTTTAGATAATGATTTTAATTATGAAGTTAATTCATCATTCTGCTTTATTGAGTAATTTATTAAAACAGGGGAAATTAAAAATTAAAAAAGAGGAGAAATTGATTACTTATCATGATGCTTGTTATTTAGGAACACATAATGATATTTTTAATGATCCTAGGGATGTTGTTAAAAATGTATCAAATTATAAGGAATTAATTAGGAATAAATCTAATTCATTTTCTTGTGGTGCAGGAGGAGGAATGTATTTTAAAGAAGATAAAAATATTAAAAAAATAAATCATGAAAGATTAGAAGAGGTTTTAAAAATAAATGCTAAAATAGTTTCTACTTCTTGTCCTTATTATTTAATGATGTTTGAAGATGCTATTAATTCAAAAGGATTAAAAAATCAAATAATTGCTAAAGATATAGTTGAGTTTATACAGTTGGATTAGTTAGATATATAATGACAAAAAGATCTCATATTTTGGTAGGTTTTTGTTTTGGATTGATTTTTAATGTTAATCCTTTGTTGAGTATAGTTGGGGCTTTAATTCCAGATATAGATATTACATGGGGTAAGTATTTTAGGAATAATTTTTGGCTTTCTCATAGGGGATTTACTCATCATTTTATTATCCCTCTTATTTTACTAATTTTATCTATTTTTTATAATAAATTTAGTTTTATTTTATTGCCTATATCTGTAGGATATTTTTCTCATTTATTAGCTGATTTATTAACTATTAATGGGATCCCATTATTTTTTTCTTATTACCCTCGGATTTCTTTAAAATTATTAAAAACAGGTTCTTTTTTAGAATATTTTATTGTATTTTCTTTATTTTTCTTTACTTTGTTTATAAAATTTTTTTATTAAATATTATTTATATCCTTTGGATAAAGATTTATTATATTAACATATAATATCGGAACTACATCACTCGTTATATTAACATATAACACAGGAATACATCCTTTGTTATAACGAGAGCTTGTAAGCTCGAGTTATATGGAAATATATTTCATATAACTCAGGAATACATCCTTCGTTATAAAAGAAAAAGAATACTTTAAAAAATATTTAAATTATGAGAAAATATACTTAGTTGGTATAGAATTTGATAAGAATACTAAAAAAATGGTTAATTTTGAATATGAAATAATAAAATAAATTAAATTTACTTAAAATAGATAAATAAATATGTTATTTAATTTTAATTATTTTTATTTTTTTTTCTTTATTATTTTTTTATTATTTAAAAAAAATTCTAGTTTATAATTTTATATATAATGTGGCAAGTGTTATTTTTATTTTTTTAAGTTTGAGTTTTGTATATTTATTGGGACTTTATATTTTTTTGGTAAATTTTTTTAAAGGTAAAGAAGATCTTAAAGAATATATAAGTAATAATTTTTTAGTAAGGAAGAGTAGGGTAGTGGTTATAGGTGGTGGTAGTGGGATTTCTAATATATTAAAAGGTCTTAAAAGTGATTTCGATTATATTGTATCTATATCTACTGTTACTGACGATGGGGGATCTACTGGTAAGATCTTAAAGATTTATGAGGATATTTTACCAGTAGGTGATTTAAGAAATTGCTTAGCTAATTTATCTTCTAATGAAATTTTGGAAAAATTGTTACAATATAGGTTTGATAAAGGAGAGTTATCTGGACATGCTTTGGGAAATTTTATACTTTTAGCTTTGTATAAAATAGCTAATCATAATTTGAGTTTAATGAGTAAATATATTAACGACATTTTTAGAATTAGAGGTTTAGTTTTGCCTTCTGCTAAAAAGAGAGGAATTTTAGTAGCTAAAATTTCTAATGGAGATATAATAAAAGGTGAAACTAATATTAATAATTTTATTTCTTCTAATCCTGATTTTTTTATTGAAGATATATATTTAGAAGATTTGAGCGATATTGATGTAAATGAACAAGCTATACAAAGTATTTTGAATTCAGATATGATAATAGTTGGTCCTGGTAGTATTTATTCTAGTATTTTACCTAATTTTTTATTAACTCCTATTTTAGATGCTTATAAAAAATCTAATGCTATTAAAATTTATATATCTAATATTATGAATCAACCTAATGAGATTAAAGAAAATAGATTATCAAGTTATTTAAAAATTTTAAAAAAATATGGCCTATCTTTTGATTATATCTTGTTTAATTCTAAACCTATAAAAGATGAAATTTTAAAAAAATATGTAAATAAAGATAAATTTTATAAATTAATAGAGAACGATTTAACTCAAGAATTTTTGCTAAAAGAAAATATTGTTTTAATAGAAACGGATTTGGTAAATGAAGAAGATGATTTAATAAGGCATGATCCTATTAAAGTTTTAAAAACTCTTAAAAAAATTTATCTATCAAAAGTGTTTTAGTTTTGGGTTTTTAATTTTTTGTTTTTAAGAGGTTTGTTATTGGATAATATAGAATTATAAAATAAATAATATTTGTATATATTTTTAAATAATAATTTATAGGAGGAAAGAAGTATGGGTGGTAAGAAAAAAATGAGTACAAAAAAACCTGGCCCTGCTAAATGTAGATATTGTAGGGGATTAATTGAAGGTAATAGATTCGTTAGAATAGGTGGTAGGAAATGGCATAGGGAATGTGCTTTAAAAGCTGGTAAAAAAATCCCTAGAGAATACGCTGAAATTTAAATAGATATTTAATAAAATCTAAATAGGGGGAATTATATATGGTAATAAAAAATTTAACCTTATTAGGGCATACTGCTAGTGGAAAATCTTCTGTTATAGAATCTCTAGCTTTTATAAATAAAACTAATAAACAAGATATCCCTAATTCTTTTGGTACTCCTAATTTAATGGATGTTGATGAAGAGGAAAAACGTAGAAAAACAACTACTATAACCAAAGTATTTCCAATTAAAACTAAGAATTATAAATTAAATTTAATTGATACCCCTGGATTTAGTGATTTTATTGGAGAAATATTAGGAGGTGTGTTTGCTTCTGATAATCTAGCTATAATTATTAATGCATCTAATCCAATTGAAGTTGGTACTGAAAGATCTTGGTTTATTGCTACTGAAAAAACTGAACTACCTATTTTTTTTATTGTTAATCATTTTGATAAAGAAAATCTTAATTTTGAAAATATTGTTAATCAATTGGTAGAAAATTTCTCTAATAGAATTATACCTTTAGTTTTACCTATTTATGAATCTAATAATTTTAAAGGAGTAGTTGATGTATTAAATAAAAAAGCTTATCTTTTTAATAATGAAGAATTAAAGGAAACAGAAATACCATCTAATTTATCTTCCTTAGTTAATTCTTATTATGAAAGGATAGCTGAAAGTGTTGCAGAAACTAATGAAGAATTATTAAATCATTATTTAGAACACGGAGAATTAGAATTTAATCAAGTTATTAAGGGATTAAAAGACGCTTATAATCAAAGACTTTTATATCCTCTATTTACTATAAGTGCTAAAGTTTTACCTTCTGTTAAATTATTAAATACTTATCTTGAAAAAATATTAATTAATTCTGATGAAAGGATTATAAAAGATATAGATGGAAAAATAGTTGATAAGGATAATCTTAGTGCGTTGGTATTTAAAACTATATCTGATCCTTATAAAGGTAGAGTATCTTTTATAAGAGTATTTACAGGTAAATTAGTTAAGGATTCTGTTGTTTTAAATGTTTATAAAAATGAAAAAGAAAAGATAGGAGCTTTGGTTGAGGTTATTGTTGATCAACATAATCCTATTAATGAATGTTTAAGTGGAGATATTTGTGCTGTTTATAAATTAGAAAAGACATTATCTGGTGATGTTTTAAGTAGTGTAGAAAATCCTGTTAAATTGAAAACTATTGAATACCCTGAACCTTTATATGAAAAAGGTTTAGAACCTAAGACAAAGGCTGATGAAGAAAAATTATCTTCTGCTATTAATAGAATCTTAGAAGAAGATCCTACTTTTAAAGCTTTTAGAGATCATGATGTTAAACAATTTGTTATTTCTACTATAGGAGATGTGCATTTGGATTATATTATTTCTAAATTAAAAAATAAATATAAAGTTAATATTGATTTACAACCTAGGAAGATTCCTTATTTAGAAACAATAAAAGGCAAAGCTCAGGCTTTAGGTAAATATATAAAGCAATCTGGTGGTAGAGGTCAATATGGAGTAGCTCACATAGAAATTGAACCGTTACCAAGAGGTCAAGGCTTTGAATTTGTTGATAAGATTTTTGGTGGTGCTATACCTAAGAACTTTATTCCTTCTGTTGAAAAAGGAATCAGAAATGCTATGGAAGAAGGGATATTATCTGGTAATAAAGTTGTAGATGTTAGAGTTATACTATTTGATGGAAAATATCATGAAGTGGATTCTAGTGATTTGGCATTTCAAATAGCTGGAGCTATGGCATTTAGAGAAGCTATGTCTAAAGCTAATCCTATTTTACTTGAACCTATTATGGATATGGAAGTTTTTGTTCCTGATAATTTCTTAGGGGATGTAATGGGATTACTTAATACTAAGAGAGCAAGAATAATGGGTATGGAAGCTAGTTATAGGAAGGGTTGGCAAGTTATAAAAGCACAAGTGCCTTGGATGGAAATTAGGGATTTTGCTGTAGAATTAAAATCTGCTACTCAGGGTAAAGCTAATTATACTTTAAAATTGTCTCATTATGAAGAAGCACCTTCTCATATTGCTAATTTAGTTATAAATGAAACTAAGAAACAGCAACAGACTGAAGTATCTTCTTAATATTTAATATTTATTCATGAATATTTTGGAGTAAATTATAATATTGTATGGAAAACTATTAAACAGGAAATTCCAAAGCTAAAAGAAAAAATTGAAAAAATATTAAAGGAAAAAGAAGTTTTTTGATAAAAAGATTTTTTATATAAATATATTTTTATTTAGTTTATAAAGTTTATACTAATTTTTTGTGTATCAATGGATATTTTGAGTATCTTCATAAAGGAAAATAATAATGTTTAAAAAATATTAATTAAATAGAAGTAAAATAGGAGTATAGGTAGTTATGATTTTATTAGATACGCATTGTCATTTAACTGATAAAGTTTATACACAAACAGATATTGAGTATATATTTAGGAAATTAAGAGAAGATAATATTTTTTGTATATCAATGGCAACTGACTTAAGTGAGTTAGATAGATTATGTGAATTATCAGATAATAATAATGTTTATTTTGGTTTTGGGATTCATCCTTATGATGCTTACAAATACTATCCTATTTCTAAATATCAAGATGAAATTTTAAACAAATTTAATAAATATAAGATTAATAATAAACTAATATTTATAGGAGAAGTTGGTATAGATTTATATAGACAAGAACAAAAAGAAACTAAAAAAGAACAATTGGAAGTATTTGAATATTTTGTTTACTTAGCATGTGAATATGATTTCCCGTTAAGTATTCATTCCAGAGCTGCTGAAAAGGAAGTAATAGATATTTTAAGTAAATATGAATCAAAGAAACATATAAAAGCTGTGTTTCATTGTTATACTTCTGAAGATAAAAATATTTTAAATAAAATTCTTGAAAATAATTGGTATATAGGAATAGGTGGAATTATTACTTTTAGTAATAAAAAAAATAATTACTTAAGAGAAATTATGGTTAATATTGATTTAAATAACGTTTTAATAGAAACTGATAGTCCTTATCTGTCTCCAGAACCTTATAGAAATCAAACAAATTATCCTTTTTATGTTAAAATAGTTTATCAATTTATATCTAATTTAAGGAAGATTGATTTAATAGAATTTTCTGAAATAATTTTAAATAATATTAAAAAGATAGCGAAAATAAAATAAAATGTACTTTTTTATTTTAAATATATATCTAAGAACTCTTTTTATTATTTATGAATTGTTTTTTAATATTGAATTGATTATATCTGGTATAATTTCTGGATTAACCAAGTTAGTTGTATCTCCTTTTACTTCTTTATAAATTAAAATATCTCGTAAAATTCTTCTCATTAATTTAGCATTTCTTGTTTTTGGTATATCTTTTATTATGTATATTTCTTTTAAAGCAAAGGGTTTTCCTAATTTATTTATTATTAAGTTAAATATTTCTTTTTTAAGATTATCTATTTGATTATTGAAGTCTCCTTTTAAGACTATAAATGCTACTGGTACATTACCTTTTATTTCATCGGGGATTCCAACTACTGCAGATTCTTTTACATATGGATGTTCATTAATAATAGTTTCGTATTCAGCTGGTCCTATTCTTTTACCTGCTATTTTTAAGGTATCATCTGCTCTACCAAGTATAAAAAAGAATCCATCTTGATCTTTATAAGCTAAATCTCCATGATACCATATATTATCATATTTACTCCAATATGTTTCTAAGTATCTATCATGTTCATTTAAAAATGTTTTAGCTAACCCTGGATTATGATTTTTTATAATCAAATATCCTTCTTCATTGATTATACTATCTCCATTTTCATTAACAACATCTGCATAGATTCCAGGTACCATTGTATTGAAACTAAGGGGTTTTATATCTTTTATATTGATATTTCCTAAGATTCCTCCTGAAATTTCTGTACCTCCTGAATAATTTATTATTGGGATTTTATTTTTACATATATTATTAAAAGTCCATATCCAGCTATTGTAATCCCATACTTCTCCTGTTGATCCTACTGCTTTTAAAGATGGCATTTCTATTTTATCTACATTAGATTTAGTTGAAATAGCTCTTATATATGAAGGTGATAAACCTACAATATTTATATTATATTTTTTTGTTAATTCCCAGATTATATCTATATTAGGGTAATCAGGAGAACCATTGTATATGAAAATAGTAGCTTTATTAATAAGTGCGCCAAAAATTAGCCAAGGTCCCATCATCCATCCTATATCTGTTATCCAGGTTATTATATCATTAGGTTTTATATCAAATATATGATACATATCTTGTGCAGATTTTATTGGAAAACCTGAATGATAGTGTAAAATCCCTTTAGGTTTACCTGTTGTACCTGAAGTATATATTACCATTAACTCTTTATAACTATCAAATTCTGGAATATTTATATAAGGTAAGCTTTTTTCATAATTATTAAAATCTACTATTTCTATATTATTTATTTTTTTATAATTTTTGTTGTCTTTTGTAAGATATTGTGTATTTTCTATATTAAATCTATTATATTTATCAATTAGAAAAATTTTTTGAATTTCAGTATCTTTTAAAGCTTCAAACAATATTTCTTGCATGTTAATTAATTTATTTCTTCTTAGATTATATTTATAAGATATTATGAATTTAGCATTGCTGATTTTAAGTCTTAAATTAACTGCATCGCTACCAAATCCAGAGAATAATGGTAAAATTATAGCTCCTATTCTACTTAAAGCTAAAATAGATAAAACTGATTCTAAAGATAAAGGCATAAATAATGCTACTATATCATTTTCTTTTATTCCATTATTTGCTAAAAAATTAGATAATTTATTAACTTTTTCTTCTAATTCTTTATATGTTAATTTAGTTTCATTTAAGTTTTCATCAACTTCTATAACACTTATAGCTTCTTTATTAGGGTTATCTAAGCAATTTATAGAGATATTTAATTTACCGTTAATAAACCATTTAGTATCATATAATTTTTGATTAAATTCAACTATTTTATCCGGGAATTTTATCCATTTAAAATTAATATCATTAAAGAATTCTGTCCAGAACCATTCAGGTTCATTTATTGATTTTTCTAGGAATTGCTCATATGTTATATTAAACTTATTTAGTATTTTAGTTATATTTGAATTATTAATTATATCGCTATTAGGTTTATAAGCTATTTCTAAATTATCTATTATTTGCATAGAATTAATTTAAAAATTACCTTTAAAAAGGTAAAGTAAAGGTATTTTTATTCTGCCCCTTTACTTGGCAGATATTATTTTTATTATTCATTCATTTTTTTACGACTAAATCTTATATTAGATAATTCATCTAAGAATTTATTTTCTGCTAATTTTTGCTCAGCTAAATATTTTTGGTATTCTTTTTCTTTTAATTTTTCAAAACTTTTTCTTTCATTCA
>JBMFOW010000060.1:0-9134 GCA_049969455.1 bacterium
AGTCAAGGCTTCTCCACATATAGGGCATCTACCAATCATCTTTTTCATGAAACCCCCAATATCTTTAATTTCAATTAATATATAATATATATTTATTCTTTTGTCAATATTTTTTATATATTTTATTTAATATTTATTTTAGGAAAAATACATAAATAAAAAAATGGTTTCGGGAATAAAAAAATTAGCTAAATATTTTTTAGATAATAACATTTATTATTTAGACGATAAATTAAACGAAATAATAAAAAATAGAAGAAAAAAAAATTTCGCTTTATTAATAAATCAAGCATCATTTTTTGAACACAATAATAAATTTATTTTTACCTTAGATTTTATAAAAGAGTTTTTTAATTTAAAAAGAGTATTTGCACCTCAACATGGTTTATTTCCCATTACACAAGCTAATATGATAACCTGGGAAAATTATTATGATAAAATTCATAATATTGAAGTAATAAGTTTATATAGTAAAAATGGATTAAAACCAGATATAAAATATTTAGAAGATATAGATTATATTTTAATAGATATTCAAGATATAGGAGTAAGATATTACACATATATATGGAGCTTAATTTACCTAATAGAACAAGTTCAAAAACTAAAAAAAGAAATAATAATATTTAATAGATTGAATCCATTAGGTAAAGCAAAAGAAGGAGTTATTCTAGAAGAAGAATATTTTAGTTTTGTAGGGATGGCTAAAATACATAATAGACACGGATTAACTATAAAAGATATCATTAATCTTAAATTTAATGATAAAAATTTTATAAATATTATAGATTTTACAAAAAAAGAGGAAACTATATATAAAGAAAAACTTGATTACTATTTTATTCCAACATCTCCAAATATCAATTCCATAAAAACGATTTATTTTTATATTGGTTTTTGCTTATTAGAAGGTACAAATATAAGTGAAGGAAGAGGAACTACTTACCCATTTTCAGCTTTTGGTGCTCCATTTATCAATGAAACAAAACTAAAAAAAAGAATTGACTATTATAAAGAAAAATATAACATACAAGGAGTAGAGTTTATTTATCATTCATTTAAACCAACATTTGATAAATATAAAGATGAAATATGTAGAGGATTAAAAATGATAATAACTGATAAAAATAAATTTAAGAGTTTAAAAACTGCATGTATTGTATTAAAAGCTATTAACGATCTGTATCCTAATGATTTCAAATTTTTAGACCCTCCTTATGAATATGAATATATCAAAAAACCTATTGATATACTCTTTGGTAATAATTTACTAAGAATAAGTATAAATAATGAAAATTTATTTAACAAATTAATGAACAGTATATTGTAATGATAGAAGATTTAGAAATTTGGAAAGAATATAAAGAAAATTTTAATATAGATGCAAGAGATTTTTTAATAGAAAAATACTTAGAATATTCCTTTAAGATAGTTTCAAAAATTTACAGAAAATATAAAGACATAGTTAATATAGATCAAGAAGAATTATATGGAATTTCATCTTTAATTTTACTAAAAGCAATCGATAAGTTTGACTATAAAAAGGGGATAGATTTTATAAAATTCTTTAATACTTTTGCTAAGTGGTTATTAAAAAACGAATTATCTAAATATATGAACTTATCATTAAGAAATCAAAACTTAATAATAAAAAAAATTGAGGAACTAACTAAAGAAAAAAATAATATAAATAACTATAAATTAATAAAGCTTTTATTAAAGTTATCATTTAGAAATATAAATTATTTAGATGAAAAAATTGGAGATAAAGATTTAACATATTTAGAAACCTTAAAATCAAATGAAAATATAGAATACAATATAGAAATCCAAGAAATAACTAAACATATAACTAATTTTATAAAATATGATTTAACAGAAACTGAAAAACAAATAATAGAAATGAAATATTTTCAAGATATGGAATTAGTAGAAATATCAAAAGAGCTAAATATATCATTACAAAGATGCTCTCAAATTCATAAAAAAGCTTTAGATAAACTAAAAAACTACTTAATAAACAAAACAACTTAAAAAATAATTTTAAAAGGTAAAATTAATAAAAAATAGAAAGTAATAATATAAAAATACTAAGAGAGGTGCAAAAAAAGTGTCTAAAATATGTATAAAATGCGGTTATAATAATCCAGATGATGCAGTTTATTGTGAAAAATGCAACGCAATATTACCTAAAATAAATAAAGGAGTAATGAGACCTGCTAGAGCAAAAATAACAAAAAACTATGAAATAATAAAAACTAAAGTGGAACAATTATTAGCAAATGAAATAGACTATGATGAATACTATAAAACATTAGACAAATTATATGAAAAGATAGAAGAAGCAGGAGCTGCTGTAGAAAATACTGAAATCTCTGAAGAACTATATCCATATTTTAAAGAACAAATAGAAATAGGATTAACAGGAATAGATCTTTTTTTACAAGCTATAAACGAATTAAAAACATTACCCGAATTATTAGATGTTTTATATGATCCAAACTCAACTCCAGAAGTAATTGAAAATATAACCCAAGAAATAGAAAAAGTAAAAAATTCAGGATTAGAAATGGCTGCAGAAGCAACTGAACACCTTAATTTAGCTTTAGAAATGGCTATTGAGAATATGAGTAGATGGAGAGAAGAAGAAGATATTACCGGTGGATTTTATGTATAAGTATTATGTATTCTTTTGTCTTTACCTTAAATTTAGATTATAATTATCCACAATTAATTAAAGTAGAATGCGTTAGTTCTAAAGGAATCCCTTCAATAAATTTAGTAGGATTACCCTCTAAAATAATTAACGAATCAAAAGAAAGAGTCAAAACAGTATTTAGCTTATTAAATTTAGAAATTCCACCTAAGAAATATATTATTAATTTACTTCCTGTAGATTTATCTAAAGATGGTTCACATTTCGATTTACCCATCGCTATCTCTCTATTAAAAAACATTAAAAAAAATCTAGAAATTAAAGATTATTTTATAATTTTAGGCGAATTAGGATTAAATGGAGAAATATACCCAATAAAAGGTATTATTAATTTTTTTGTTAATTTTTTTAAAGATAATAACATACAAATATTTAAAAATAATTTAAAAGTAGATAGTTTTTATTTTATATTACCCTTTGAAAATAAAAAAGATATTTTAATATTTAAAAATCAAACTTTTAATGAAAGTTTATTTTTTTATTTTATAAAAAACATTAAAGAAATACTTGAAAACAAAATAGAATTTAAAAATTTAAAAGAATTAGAAGATAATAATGAAAATAATAATAGTGATTATATAAAAACTTATATTGATTTGTTTAATTCAATAAGAGGACAAGAGATAGCAAAGTATGGATTAAGCATAAGTGCTGCAGGTTTTCATAATATCCTATTTATAGGTCCTCCAGGTACCGGTAAAAGTTTATTAGCTAAATCTATTATTTCATTACTACCTAAAGTAAATATGAATGAATTCATAGAAATAGCATCTATTTATAATTATGAAGGCATAAATGATTATGAAAAATATAAAGAAATAAGGCCTTTTAGAGCACCACACCATAGTTCATCTTATGCAGCAATAGTAGGTGGTGGAAAAAATATTAAAATAGGAGAAATAGGATTAGCACACTTAGGTGTTCTTTTTTTAGATGAATTACCCGAATTTAATAGACAAGTATTAGAATCTTTAAGACAACCTTTAGAAGAAAAAAATATAACTATTTCAAGAACTAATTCTAAAATAACTTATCCATGTAATTTTTTATTAATAGCAGCAATGAATCCTTGTCCTTGTGGATTTTATAAAACAAATATAAAAGAATGTATCTGCTCCTTTAATAATATATCTAAATATTGGAATAAAATTTCAGGTCCTATTTTAGATAGGATAGATATTTTTATTGAAGTCAATAATATTGAATTTGAAAAACTAATAAATCAAAATCAAAATGAATACTTTAAATATAAATCTTTAGTAGAAAAAGCTTACAATATGCAAAATAAAAGATTAATAAATAAATTTAATTCAAATTATTCTATTAAAGAAATAGAAGAATATTGTTATAATTTACTTGATAATAACTCAAAAAATTTATTAAAAAATTTATATACAAAATATAAATTATCAATAAGAAAATACCATAGGATACTAAAACTGGCTAGAACAATTGCAGATACACAAGAAAGCGAGATTATAAAAGAAGAACACTTGTTAAATGCCTTCAAATTATCTTTTAATAAATATAATAACTTAATAGAATAAAAAAGAAAAAGAAGGTAAATATTTAATTTAGTAGAATATTATAAATGTGAAAGTTTATAATAATTTAATTTATTAATAGCAAAGACAAAAGGAGGTAATTATAAATGGCAAAAGCAAAATTTGTAAGAACTAAACCACATTTAAATGTAGGTACAATAGGACACATAGATCATGGAAAAACTACTTTAACTGCTGCTATTACTAAAGTATTAGCTATGAGAAAAATGGCACAATTTGTCGCATATGATCAAATAGATAAAGCTCCAGAAGAAAAAGCAAGAGGTATAACTATTAATATAGCACACGTTGAATATGAAAGTGATAAAAGACACTATGCTCACGTAGATTGTCCAGGACACGTAGACTACATAAAAAACATGATAACAGGTGCAGCTCAAATGGATGGCGCTATATTAGTAGTAGCAGCAACAGATGGTCCAATGCCACAAACTAGAGAGCATATACTATTAGCAAGACAAGTTGGAGTACCTAAAATCATTGTATTTATAAATAAAATAGATGATCCATCAGTTGATAGTGAATTAGTTGATTTAGTTGAAATGGAAGTAAGGGATTTATTAAATAAGTACGGATTTGATGGAGATAACACACCAATTATAAGAGGTAGTGCTTTAAAAGCTTTAGAAAGTGATACTGAAGACGAATGGACTCAAAAAATATTAGATCTAGTTAAAGCAATGGATGAATACTTTGAAGAACCTCAAAGAGAAATTGATAAACCATTCCTAATGCCAATAGAAGATATATTTAGTATAACTGGAAGAGGTACAGTTGTTACTGGTAGAGTAGAAAGAGGTAGATTATTACCAAATACCGAAGTAGAGATTCTTGGATTAAGAAGAGATCCAATTAAAACAGTGGTTACTAGTATTGAAATGTTTAGAAAAATATTAGATGAAGCTTTACCTGGAGATAATGTAGGTTTACTATTAAGAGGTACTGGAAAAGATGAAGTAGAAAGAGGTATGGTCGTAGCTATTCCTGGTAGTGTTAAGGTATATACTAAATTCAAAGCAAATGTTTATGTATTATCTAAAGAAGAAGGTGGAAGACAAAAACCATTTTCTAGTGGTTATAGACCACAGTTCTATGTTAGAACAGCAGACGTAACAGGTACTATTAAATTACCAGAAAATATACAAATGGTAATGCCAGGAGATAACGTAGAATTTGAAGTGGAATTAATACAACCAGTAGCTTTAGAAAAAGGTCAAAGATTTGCAATAAGAGAAGGTGGAAAAACAGTAGGTGCAGGTGTTATTACAGAATTAATTGAATAGTTTATTTTTTAATAAAACCTAGGAGAAAGAAATTTAAATTATATAGATTTTCTTTCTCCTAGGTAAATTTTTATTCTATTAAAAGGAGGCTTATATGGCTGCTAAAGGAAATAGAATATTAATTTACTTATCTTGCTCTAAATGTAAAGCTAAAAATTACGTTACCTCAAAAAATAGAGTTAAAACTACAAATAAATTAAAATTAAATAAATTTTGTAAGCACTGTAAAACTCATACAGAACATACTGAAGTAAAATAAACATGATAAAATCTAACTAAAAAAATGTTAAATAAATTAAAATTTTTTATAAAAGATACTCAAGAAGAATTAAAAAAAATAAGTTACCCAGATAAAAAAGCTCTAAAAAGTGCTACATATTCTATTGTTTTTATCGTTTTCTTTATAGCAATTTATATGGAAGTAATTGATCTCATATTTAAAGCTATTTTAAAATATGTATTTAACATATACTAAAAGAAGGTGAAAAAATATGGAAAACAATTTAAATATAGATAATTTTCAAAATAATAATATTAATGACTTAGAAACAAATAAAGTAGATGAAGAGATTTCTATAGAATATTATAAACAATTGAAATCCCATCCTCAATCAGAATGGTATGTAATACATACAATGTCAGGAATGGAAGAAGAAGTTAAAAAAATTATAGAAACTAAAATTAAAAATTTAAAACTTCAAGATAAAATATTTAGGATAATAATACCAATGGAAAAAGAAATAAAATATAAATCTAATAAAAAGAAAGAAATAAATAAAAGACTATTCCCAGGATACATTTTTATAGAAATGATATTAGATAACGAAACTTGGAGTTTTATAAGAAGTATCCAAGGAGTAACAGGATTTGTAGGTCCCCAAGAAAAACCTACTCCTTTAACAGAAGCTGAATTAGAAAAAATAAGACCATTTATAGAAGGTAGGATTATAATTAAGAAAAATGAATTAAACGTAGGTAACAAAGTTAGAATAATTACTGGGCCATTTAAAGATACTCAAGGAATAGTAGAAAAAATTATTCCTGAAAAAAACAAAGTAGTTGTTTCCATAATAATTTTTGGTAGAGAAATCCCTACTGAACTCGATATTAGTGAATGTGAAAAAATAGAATAAATTTAATATAAAAATTTTATAAAAAATTCAAAATTTTATAAAGAAACAAACAGTGGGGAACAAAGTGCTAGATCAAGTTAATAACATAGATAATCTAAAAAAATAAATCAAGCTATATTATTAAAAAGCAATAGACTGGCTTTTCCTAATATAAACCTAATAGCTTTTCAACATCTTTTTAATTATAAAGCTTAACAAAGTCTTACTAAAATTCCTGCTATAAAAGATGTTTTTAAATTTTTGAATAAATTTTTTTACTGACAATATAATAGAATTTGAGTATTTAGTTACAGCTATCAAGATAACAAAAAAAACAATTTCCTAAGTTATATTCTGTTTTTGAAGAAGCAAGAAATATTTTAGATATGAATAATTTAGAAATTGATTTATACTTAATGAATATTACTGAAATAAATGCAAATGCCGTAGGTTATAAAAAATATTTTGTTATGATTTATAGAGAATTGGTTGATGCATTAGATGAAGAAGAGTTACTTTTTGTTATAGGTCATGAATTATCACATATAAAATTTGAACATATGCTATACCTCAATCTTACTGTTTTTATATCTAATATATTATTGAATGTTTTACCATATATACCAGTAGTTAGGCAAATCTTTGAAGCAGGTTTTAATATTATAATAAAAGCATTATTTTATTCTTTATTATACTGGTCAAGAATGGCAGAATATTCTGCAGATAGAGGTGGATTAATAGTTTGCCAAAATTTAACTAAATCCCAGTCTGCTTTAGCTAAGTTACTAGGATTCTCTTATAGATATGAATCTGAAATAAATATAGATGAAGTTTTAAATCAGGATAAATCAGTAGAAAATTTAGATTTACTTCCAACTATCCATAAATATTTTCTTTTATTACATTCTTCACATCCATTCATTCCTAATAGAATAAAGGAATTAAATGAATGGTCCAAAACTACAGAATATCAAAATCTACTAAATGGTATTTATCCTACTTTAGAACCTAATTACCAAAATACTTACTATAACTATCCCAACTATCCATACTACCCTAGTTACTCATATTATTCTGTTAATTCATATTATCCAAATTATCCTAATTACCCTAATTATTCCAATTATTCTAATTATTCTAATTATTCCAATTATTCCAATTATCCCAATTATCCTAATTATCCTTATACTAATTATAATAATTATCAAAACAATAGTTAAATAAATAATAATTTTTTTAAACAGAAAATTAAATATAAATTTTCACTAAGGAGGTGAAAACAGATGCCTAAGCAAAAAAATGAAGAGCAATTGAAAGAAGTTCAAAATGAACAAAATCAAAACAATACTCAAAATTTGATACCAGATTTACTAAGCTCTCAAAATAATCAAAATACAGATAATTTTAATAATCAAGATAATAATTTATCGCCAATATTTAGTAAGCGTATGTTCCCAGGTATTGCTATAAAAGCTATTCAACATCCATTTGATGCAAAAGCTACTGAAATATTATCTAAAGTACCTTTATTACCTACAGTACTAAAATTCTTAAATAAAATATTTCAAGAAGAGTCCTTATATGTTATGTATCATGGTAGTTATTTAAAAGTTTCAGAAAAACAATATCCAAGATTACATAAAGTTTTTCAAGAATCAGTTAATATATTAGATTTAAAAGCAATACCTACTTTATTTTTAGCACATATGGGGAGCCCTATTATTTTCTCAGCAGGTGTTGAACAACCTTTTATAGTTCTTAGCTCTGAATTAACTGAAATACTCGATGAAGAAGAACTGTTATTTATGATAGGTAGAGAAATAGGATTAATAAAATTTGGTCAAAATATTTATAAAACATTAGCTGCATTGTTAGGTGTAGCAGGAGCTGGCGGAATATCTATTTTATCTAATTTTGTTAATATTGGTGGATTTAATATGGGAGGAATAGGTACTTTAGCAGCAGGTGGAGGATTAATGATATTAGGAGCAACTCTAATCTATTGGGAAAGAATGACTCATTTTTCAGGAGATAGAGCTGGCTTATTGGTAGTTCAAAATAAAGAAATAGCTTTAAAAGCATTATCAAAATTAGCTGGATTTTCTCATAAATACTATGATAACGAAATAAATATAGAAGCAGTATTAGAACAAGCTAAACTATTAGATAATACTAACTTTATACAAACAATTCATAAATTTTTATCTATGATCCAATTACCTCATCCATTTTTAGCTTATAGAATAAAAGAACTTAATTTATGGGCTGATTCACCTGAAGCTCAAAGTATTTTAAATGGATACTATCCATTAGAAAGCGATTACTATAAAAAAGCTCAATATCCTTACCCACCATACCCTGGATACCCACCATATCCACAATACCCATCATATCCTCAATACCCTCAACAACCATATCAAGGCCCCTTTAATGTACCCTATCCTCAACAAAATATACC
>JBMFOW010000061.1:0-9029 GCA_049969455.1 bacterium
CTTTTAATTTATATATTTATTTTTATTAAAATTTATTAATTACATAGTGGTTTCGTTACCAGTAGTAGTTTCATTACCAGTAGTAGTTTTATTACCAGTAGTAGTTTCATTACCAGTAGTAGTTTCACTACTACTAGTAGTAGTTTCATTACCAGTAGTAGTAGTATTCATATTTTGCATAGTAGTAGCTGCAGTAGTAGCAGTAGTAGAAGTAGTAGCAGTAGTAGTTGTAGTAGTATTTTGTTGTTGATTACAAGACATTAAACCAAATGCTATAAATAAAACTAAGCTGATTACCATTAAAATAGTAACTATACTTTTTTTCATTTTTTATTACCTCCTTTTTATTTATTTATTTTTTCATTTATTTTTTTATTTATTAATAACAATATATATTTCTAAAAGATAAAAAAAAATCCTTCTAAAAATTCCAATTAATAAATTTATATAATTTTATCAATAAAATATTTTATTTGGTAAAATATATTAAAATGCTCTAAATGAGAAAAGTCATATGAATTAAATTGTTCATCAAAGATATCTAATTTAATAATAAAAGATTTATCGGATAAAGGAGCCCATCTATAAGAATCAAAATAAAAATATCTATTAGAAAACAAAGCAATAATAGGAATATTAAAAGCAGAAGCAATATGAACAGGGCCTCCATCAAAACTAATAACTAACTTGGAATTGCTAATTAAATATAATAACTCCATTATATTCGGTTTTAAAATTTTTATATCCTGTAACATCCATTCCCTATTAGTTATAAAAGCAAATTTAATTTTTTTATTTTTTAAATAAGAATTTAACTCTAAAATTAATTTTTTCAGAAATTCCTTAGAAACATTGTCTTTTATCAATAAATTTTTATCAAAAAATAAAACATCAAAAACTTCAATATCTAAATTAGGACTAACTAAATAAGGTCTAAATTTTTTTAAATCCTCATGACTAAAATCTTCAAAATCTATTTGTAATTTAATATCACTATCTTGTTTTAAAACCAACAAATTTTGAATTACTTCATGATTAATTTTTACTCCCTTAGAAATATACTCTTGTTCAAAAACTTTATCTATATTATCTAAATAAAAACTATATTTACTTTTAAATAAATAATAATCAAATAGCTTAGTTTTGTAAAAATAAGTATACTTTTCATTAGCTTTAAGAAAATAACCTAATAAATAAGATACAAAGTTAGGACTAAATATATATAATTTCTTAAATTTATATTTCTTATTTAAGATTTTTGTAAATTTAAAAATGTTAATAAAATTCAAAAAATTATCATAAGTTTTTATAAAAATAGAATAAATATCATTTAAATAATAATTTAATTTTATATCAATTATTTCAATAACATCAAAAAAGGGATGAATAATTTTATTTTTATAAACAAATAAATTAGAATTATAATTACTAAGTATAGCAACAATTTTAAAATCAGAGTAATTTTCTTTTAAGATCTTAACAGCTGGTAAAGTTAAAACCGTATCTCCTAATCTATCTAACCTTATAATACCTATTAAATTATTTTCTAACAAACCTAAATTATCACCTAAAAATTATTTATAAAAAAATTTATAAAAAAATTTACTTATTTAAAAATCTAGAACCAAAAACTTCTTTAAAAATATCACTTAATTTATATACTTTATAATCAAAATTTTTATTAAAAACAACAATAGGAATATCCTCAACAAATTCAGAAATAACTTGTCTACAAGCCCCACAAGGCAAAACAAAATCCTCAACAGGAACATATAAAAACAAACCTAACCATTTATTATTACTATCATTAATCATACCTTGAGAAACAGCTTTAAAAATACTAACTCTTTCAGCACATACAGTTAAACCATAAGAACTATTTTCTACATTAGTACCTCCAACAAATTCTAATTTACCATTTCTATCAATTACTAAAACAGAAGATACCCTAAAACTAGAATAAGGACTATAAGAATTATTATTATAAAAAATAAGCTCATTTTTTATTACTTCAAAATATTTATCTAAAATTTGCTCAATATTCATTATAATATTTATTTATTTTTTATTTAATAATATGCGGCTTAGATTTAATAAAATCAAACATTTTTTTAAAAGCAATAGCTCTATGACTATACTTACATTTCATTTTTATATCAATTTCTCCAAAAGTTTTGTTAATAGAAGGCAAAACAAAAATAGGATCATAACCAAAACCATTATTACCCTTAACTTCAGAACTTACATATCCTTCAACTTTTCCTTCAAATACGTAATAATTAGAAAAATTAATTAACAATACTGCATAACATACATACCTACATCTTCTATATACTATATCTAAATTTTTAAACATATTAACAAAAGCTTGATTCTTTTGAGATTGAGATAAAGAAGGGAAAATTGTCTTAGAATGAGGACCTGGAAAATTTTTTAATTCTAAGAATTCAATTCCACTATCTTCAGCAATAACAGGAGCTAAAACTTGATGATATACATATTGCGCTTTCTTTACGGCATTATCATGATAATTATCATAAATTTCTATATCTTCAGGAATATCCCCTTCATATTCTTTTAATTCAATATAAAAATCTGGATTCTCTTCTTGATAAATATTTAATATATGCAATATTTCTCTTATTTTATTAAAATTCTTAGTAGCTAAATAAATAACCATAACTACTTAACACTAACTTTATTAAATAATTCTTCTACAATTATAGAAATATCCTTATTATAATTCATAAAATCAGCAACTTCAAAAGTAATCCTTCTATTTTCTCCTAAAGCTTTTAATTTTAAATTAACATTATTTATAATTCTATTTACAACCTCCTTGGTTTTATTAACATCTATTTTAATTAACAAAACTGCTACTATTCCATTTCCTATATAAGATATTATATCTGTTACTCTTATAGTATTTCTAATAATTCCATTAATTTCCTTTAAAATTTTTATTTCATTATCACTAAGATTTTCAATATCAGGAGAATTTATATCAGATATTTTAATGAACAAAATAGCAGAATTTTCATTATATCGCTTTGAAATAAAAAATTGATTATTAAGTATTTCCCAAAAAAACGATGGACTATAACAATTTAATCTTTCGTCCCATAAAAGTCTACTTATAGTTTTATTATAATTAATTGATACAAAAATTATAATAGAAAGAGCTAAACCTATATAAGCTAAAATTTCTTGTTTATCTTTTGTTATAACTCTTGGTTCTAAAGAAGATAAATATATTAAACCTATAGGTTTTTCTCCAAAAGTTAAAGGAATAGCAGCAACACTTTTTTCCTTAGGATAAAAAGGACTAATCATAACACCATCTATATACTCCTTTTCATCTTCTATAATTACTATACTATTATTATTATAAACATAATTAAACAAATCTTCTAATTCTATTTTATTATAGTTATAGTAAAATTCATAATTTTCTCCATAGATTATAAAAGGTTCTATTTTTAAAGTAGTATCAGATTTTATAAATAATACAAAAGTTGAAAAATTAACATATTTTGATACAAAATTAATTATTTGATCTGAAATTTTATATAGATTATTGAAATTCTTAATAATTTCAAAAATATCAAATAATATATTTAAAAGTAACTCACTTTTTTGATTATCTTGAGAAATAGCAAGTTTTAAATTTTCTATTTCAGTATTTAATTCACTAATTAATTTATCTTTAATAGTTAATTCATTAGTTAAAGCCTTAATTTGATTATATACCTCATCTTTTTTCATTTGACTATCTTTTATTATTTTTTCTAGTTCTACATTAAAAACGATTTTTTCTTGCACTATTTCTTGTTTTAAATTATTTATTTCATTTTGATAATCTGTAATTTTTTGTTCCAATAAAGAAATATTTTCTTGTAAAATATCTCTCTCTTCTAACAATGAATTACTTTGATCAATAAAATATTTACTAATATAATTTAATCTTATTAAAACAAAAATAATAAATAAAATTATAGATATATTTAATAAAAAATTAGGTATTAAATAATTAAAAGTAGGGTCTCCTAATTTTTGGATAAATCCAATAGATCCAATAATACTACCAATCAAAGATAAGCTAATAACAATAACAAAATAAAAATTAGAGATTAACCTTAAATAAGTTATAGCTAACGTAGATGGAACTAATAAAGTTAAAAATAAAGCAGATGAACTGCTAAAATACAAAATAATACTACCTAAAACTATATCTAAAAAACTTACTAAAATTAATAAATTATATTTTCTAGAATAAATCATAAAAATCGAAATTAAATACCAAATAAATAGTATTATAAAAAAAAAGTAACTATAATTCAAATTATTTCTATAAATTAAAACACTGTCTAAAATGAAGTATCCTAAGCTAAAAAGCCTAATAATTATATTAATTATTAAATGATTATATAAAATAAAAGTATTCATATTTGAAAATTCTTTTTAACTAATAAAGAACTAAATAATCTTATCAATAGCAATGGTGATTATCTTTTTAACATTATTTAAAGATTTTTTGACATTATCAAGAACTTCTTGATGAGTAACACCTTTTTGAACAACTTCTTCCATAATATCAGTAACAATAGATAAACCAAAAACTTTAATTTGAGAATGATTAGCAACAATAACTTCAGGTACAGTAGACATCCCAACAGCATCTACCCCTATAATCTTTAGCATTCTTAACTCAGAAGGTGTTTCATAATTAGGACCACTTACCATACAATAAACACCCTTAACATAAGGAATATCATTATTTTTTAATTCATTTTCAACTTTTAATCTCCATTCTTTATCATAAGCATTCTGCATACTAATAAATCTTTCTCCAAATTCATCTAAATTTTCTCCCCTTAATGGATTTTCAGGTAAAAATAATGCAATATGATCAGATATAATCATAATATCTCCAACTTTAAAAGCAGGATTAACTCCACCACTAGCATTAGTAATTATTAAATAATTAACACCTAATTTTTTTAAAACCCTAACATAAAAAGTAACTTTCTTCATGTTATAACCTTCATAATAATGAAATCTACCTTGAAAAAATAATACTGTAATATCCTTATAACTTGAAAATATTAATTTACCTTTATGGCCACTAACAGTAGTTTTACCAAAATTTGGTATATCTTTATAATCTAATTCAGCTATTTTTTTAAAAGTATTTTGATCTTCTGGAATCTCATTTAATCCAGAACCTAAAACAACAGCAACTTTAGGTAATCTAATATTATTATCTTTTATAAAATTACTTAAAAAACTAAAAGTTTCATTTATTTGATTTAAATAATCTTGTTTATTAAAATACTCTATACTCATAATATTAAAAATATTCTATATTTTTAGATAAAATCCTTAGCAAAAACACTACCCACTACATTATACTCATTTATATTATTATTAGGCTTTAAAAAAATTATTCTTTTATCAAAATAATCTTTATCTATTTTAATCATTTTAATACTTTTTTTCAAAAAGTAAAACAATTTTTGTTTAAAAACATTTAATGATAAAGTAATTTTACCTCCAATAAAAATATAATAAGGATTAATAGTTAAAATAACATTATTAATAAGTAAGGCTAAATGTAAAGCAAATTCATCAAATAAAAACCTGTATTTTTCATAATTTTCATTTTGGATAATATCTTTTAAACCTTTGTAATTTTTATGATATTTAGTATTAAATAAATTGGTTAAAGCTTTAGCAGAAGCTAAGGCTTCTATACAATTAAAAGAGCCACATCCACATTTTATTAATTTATTTTTATAATAAGATACTTTAGTATGCCCTAATTCAAAAGCACAATAATCTGCTCCTAAGATTAATTTATTATTTATAATAGCTCCAGAACCTATACCTGTTCCTATTACTAAATATACTATATCTTTATTTAATAAATTAAGTTTCTTATAAAATTTTTTATAAACTCCTATAGCTCCAGCATTCGCATCATTTAAAACATATAAATTTAATTGCTTATCTTTTAATAAACTATTTAATTCTCTAAAAAATATTTTATTTAAATAAATATTTTTAAAAAATTTCAAATTAGGGCATTTAATACAATAATTTCTTTTAGTATCAACAATACCTGGTAACGCTATTCCCATATTTATAATCTTATACTTATTTAGATCTAATTTAATTAAATTATCTTTTATTTTAATAACTAAATCTTCTATTTTATAATAATAATTTATATCAAAAGAATCTAAAAGAACCAATTTTTTATTACTAACTTTACAGATATCTATATGGCTTCCACCAACATCTATACCTATATTTAATTCCATAAAGAATTTAATCTATTTTTAATTTTAACTTACCACCTTTTAAAGTTATTAATTTAAATCCTAATTTTTCTAATTTTTTTCTCAAAGTATAAATAGTATAATTTTCTATAGACTTATCATTTAGGGTAACAAAATTATTTAAATTATTTAATAAAGTTTCAAATAAAATAGATTCCTCATAAGATAAAGTATCTATTAATTTATAATAATTACCTTGGCTAATTAACAAACTAGCATTAGTTTTATCATAATAATAATCTTTAAACAAATGTATTAATTCACTTTTATAGTTGGATTCAATACGTTTTATCCAATTAGTGAGTTTAGCAATAATTTCAGCTAAATTAAAGGGTTTTAATATATAATCATCAGCACCTAAATTCAATGCAATTAATTTATATTCCTCAACAGCAGTTAAAAATATTACAATAGAACTTGGATTTAATTCCTTAATAATTTTTAGCAATTCAATTCCATCTCCATCAGGTAAAATATAATCTAATAAAGAAATATCAATCTTATTTTTATTAATTAATTCTTTAGCTTGAGAAAAATTGTCTGCACTTATTAAGTTAATTTTAAATTTTGGAACTATAAAAGTATTAATACTTTCAATTATAGCGTTTTTTATATTATATTCATCTTCTACTACAAGCAAAGATAATCCCATTTATATAACCCCTTTTTCTTTAGCTTTAGCAATAACATAATCTTGAAATTCATAAACATTATTATATCTTTGAATTTTTTGTAAGGAATTCATCTCTAAAAAATTAACAAAATTATTATCAAATAAATCTTTATCAAATATCTCTAATAATTTATTAAAAAATTTTCTCATATTAATTAAAGAAGAAAAAGTTAATTCCTCTTTTAAAAAATCCCTATAATCAAAATAAGATAAATCTATTCTAAAGAAATTAATCTGATCAGTTTCTCTTATAATAAAATCTATAAAAATCTGTTCTTTAATATTAACTATTTTTTCATTTTTATCATTATACATTCCTAAAGTTATAGCTTTTTTAAATAATTTAACTACTCCAGATTGATTATTTTTTAACTCTTCTACCTCTTTTATATAACCTAGAGCTATAAATTTAAATGAATCAATATTAAAAATATATTCTTTGTATTTAATTTCATTATTTATTTCATTAGCATTTTCAATATTGATTTCATTATTAATTTCATTATCTTGTTTTTCAATATATTCTATCTTAGCTACATTATCTATTTTTGTTTCTAAATTATCATTATTTTTAAATAAGAAAACACTTAAGATAATTTTATTTTGATTTTTATCTATTTTTATTTTTTTTACCCTAAATGGAATATAAACCATAATGCTTACCTATTTAAATTTCAATTTATAGGGGTAGGATTTGTATGATCTGTATAATATCTCCATTTACTTTCTATTTCTTTAATTATATTATCATAACTATAACTAAGAGAAAATTTATAAACCTTATTAATAGAATTTAAAACATCATTATTTGTCTTTAATTCTTTTATAAATTCTCTATATTTAGCAATTCCATAAGAATTTATTAAAAAGCAAGTAAAAGATAAGGAATTATCATAAAAGTTTTTTATATTTTCTTTTGAAGAAAAATCAGGATATAACAAACTATTAAATGAAATTTTAGATTCAGGAATATAATTAATATAATCTAAACCGGTTACAATTCTATATTCTTGATATTGAGCAATTCCTTCTAAAATAAATTTAAAAGTTAAGGGAGTATTAACTATATTTAAATATCTATACATAACTAAGTGAGATATTTCATGAGGTAAAACTCTTTGAATAAGTAAAGGATCTTTTTCATGAGCATATATACTTGCCCTTGCTAAATTATAAAAATCAAAATTAATAACAAAAGCTCCAGACGACCATTCAGGTACCATATCATAAGATCTATACACATCATCATTAGGCGCTAAATAAATTGGGATCTTTTCTCCAAAAAAATTACTAAAATTATAATAATCACTAAATCCCATAAATTTTATAAATTCTTCATAATAATAATCAACTAAATTATTTAAAATCATTTTTATCTGCTCATTAGTATAATATAATATAAAATACTTTGTTTCATATTTTTTATAATCTAATTTATTTAGATTTAAAGAATTATTCAGATTTAAATCTAAATTATAACTACTATTACTATCATTTTTTAAATTTTGATTATTTTTTCTATTTATATTATTTACATCTATTATCTTTGTATCCTTATTTATATATATAATAAATTTTACATTATTTTTTTCTACTATTTCATTTAAATTGTAATAATAATTTCCATTAATATTTACACAATTATATTTACTTAAATCTACTTGATAAAACAAGTTTTCTATTATTTTTTTAGAGACCAAAATACTAAAATTATCATTTTCATATTTTTTTATAATATACTCATTCTTATCTATAGGCTTATTGAATATATAAAGAATATAATCATAAGAATAAGCACTTAAAATTAAAAAAAATATTATAGCACTAAATACTATAAACACTTTTAAAATTCTAAATAGACTAAACTTACTTCTATCTAACATACACTAACAATTTAAATTTCTATAATATTTTAAATATATTTTCTATTATTAAATATATTCTCCCCCTTAATTTATTTAAATTTTATTAAGAATAATTCCTCCTTTTTATATATTAAAAAAAAATCATTTTTA
>JBMFOW010000062.1:0-9016 GCA_049969455.1 bacterium
TCACTCGTTATAAGGGACACAAAAGGGTGTTTAAACTCACCCGAAGCTTCGTATCTGTGATGCGAAGTAGTTCACAATAAATAAATTTGTAATAAATTTAGAGAATGTATAAAATTAATTAATAATTTGATAAGGTACTTATATTAGTTTTAGGAGATATAAATGGATAAAAAAATATTATTAACACATGAAATAGGATCATTAGCTAAACCTTCTTGGAGAGTAAAACCTTTTAGAAATTTACCTATAGATGATAACGATATAGAAGAAGCTAAAAAATGGGCTAAATTTTTAAACATAGAAGAAGATATATCTGAATTAATTAATTTACTATCTAAAAGAACTAATTTTTCTGATAATGAAAAAGAAAGAATAATTTACTATTCTTCTTTATATGCTATTAAATTATTAGAAAAATCTGGTTTAGATTTAGTTTATGATGGAGAACAACATAGAGTAGAAATGTATGAATACCCTATTAAGAATGTATATGGTTTTGAATTTAAGGATCATGTTGTTAGTTTTGATTATAAATATTATAGAAAAGCAGCTGTTATTGATAAACCTAAGTTAAAGAATTATTACCATTTATCTGAAGCTAAAAATATTTTATCTATTGCTAGTAAAGATGTTAAAATTCCTTTAACTGGACCTTATACTTTAGTAGATTGGTCTTTTGATGAATATTATTTTAAAAATGTTTCTATTGGTGAAAATTTAGTTTCTTTAAAAGAAAGTAGAGCTAATTTTTTAAGTGATATGGCTTATATTATTAAAGAAAATATAAAATCTTTAATAGATTTAGGAGTTAGATATATTCAAATTGATGAACCTGCTGCTACTACTAAAAAAAATGAAATAGATCTTTTTGTTTCTACTATTAAACAAACTCTTAAAGAACTAAAAAATCAAAATAATTTATTTTTTGGGATTCATATTTGTTTTTCTGATTATTCTTTATTATTTCCTTATTTATATGATTTGGAAGGTATTGTTGATGAGTTTCATTTTGAGTATGCAAATAGAGATAGTATTGAATTGGGGAAATCTAATAGAAAAGGATTTGAAATTTTAAAATATTTTAAAGATTCTAAGTTTATAGTTGGTTTAGGAGTTATTGATGTTCATACGGATTTTGTAGAATCTAAGGAGCTTATTAAAGAAAGGATATTATATACATTAGATATTATACAGGATCCTTATAGATTATACGTTGCTCCTGATTGTGGATTAAGAACTAGGAGTTGGGATATTGCCTATAAAAAAATAGTTAATATGACTGAAAGTGTTAATGAAATTAAAATTAAGTATTTTTAATTAATTTTTTTTAAAGTACCGCCTAATTTAATTAATTTAGTTATTTTTATGGCGGAATATAAATAAGGAAGAAAGAATATAATTATGTTAAAAAGAGAATTTAGTATTATTTATAGTGTTCTAATAATTTTAGGTACTATTTTTATGATATATTATTTATTTTTCCCTGTTTTGTCAAAAAAAGGGCAAATACCTATAAAATTGGGATTAGATTTAAGGTATGGTATTCATTTAATGTTGGAAATGTATGATCCTAAAATAAAACAACTTTCACCTAGTGAAATGCAGCAAATTATTAGTATATTAGAAAAAAGATTAAATCCTACTGGTACTCAAGAGATAGTTATTCAGCAAGCAGGTAATAATAGGGTTATTATAGAGATTCCTGAAGTAGTGGATACTAATGATGCTATACAAAAAGTTACTAAAGTTGGAAAGTTAGAATTTAAGGTAGAAGAATATGATCCTAATACAGGTAATGTTTATAAAAAAACTGTACTAACTGGAGATAGTATTATTAGAGCTAGTGTTGAGTTTTCTCCTAATAGTGGGCAACCTTATGTTTCTTTTACTTTAGATTCTAAAGGTGCTAAAGTGTTTGAAGATATTACAAGACAATATATAGGTAAACCTATTTATATTTATTTTGATAATCAGGAGATTTCTGCTCCTGTAGTTAGGTCTGTTATTAGTGGTGGTAGTGGAATAATTGAATTAGGTTATAATCAAGATAAAGAAAAAGTTTTAAAAGAAGCAAAGGATTTAGCTATTTATTTAAACGCAGGTAAATTACAATATCCTCCTAAGGTTTTAGAAGCTTATACTATTGGACCTTCTTTAGGAGAAAAACATTTAAAAAAGAGTTTAATTGCTGGAATTATTTCGTTAATTATTGTTTGTTTATTTATGGTTATTTTTTATAAAATTCCGGGTTTATTAGCTGATTTTGCTTTAATTACTTATACTTCATTATTTTTAACTATTACTTCTATTAGTAATACTGTTTTAACTTTAGGTTCTATTGCAGGAATTATTTTATCTATTGGTATGGCTGTTGATGCTAATATTATTATATTTGAAAGATTAAAAGAAGAAATAAGAGATAATAAACCTTTAAATACTGCTATTGATTTAGCTTTTAAGAGATCTTTTGATACTATATTAGATAGTCATTTAACTACAATAATTGCTGCTCTTATTCTTATGATTTTTGGTACTTCTGTTATTCAGGGATTTGGTTTCGCTTTGCTTTGGGGAAATGTTATTAGTTTCTTTACTGCTATTTATATAACTAAATCTTTTATGTATTTAATTTTTTATTATAACCCTAAATTAATTGAAATTAAATAATTTAAAAAAATAATTTTATGTATAATATTAGTAATATTTTTGGAAATTTAATTAATAATTATTCTCCTATTTTTAAAATTATCTTTTTATTAAAAAGCAGTAAATTTTTTAGGAAGGTAAAGGTAAAATCTTTTAGAGATTCTAAATTAGTATTAGTTTTTAGTGATTATAATTCTTATTTTTTAGCAATTCAAAATAAAAAAAAATTATTAAATTATTTAAATAATTATTTACTTTCTAATGGTATTAATCAATTAATTAAGGAGATAGTTATATTAAATGATATTCCTAAAAAAAGTGATTTAAAAGAATTTAAAAATAATTTTATAATTAATAAAAAATATGATAAGGATTTGTTAAGGAGTATAGGACATGCTAATTATTATAAATTAATTTTAAATAAAATAAGAAATAATATAGTTAAAAATTCTATTAAAAGTGATAAAAATAATGGATAAGAATGATTTAAAGAATATAGTTTCGAGGTTAATTTTAATAGATATAGATAATAAAGATTTTGTTTTTAAGTATCCATTTGCTGGCTATATTTTATTTTATAAAGATTTAAAAGATCTAAGTTTTAATCAAATTCAAGAATTAAATAATTATTATAAGAATATTTATAATAAAAAATTTGGGATAAATTTGATAAGGAGTATAGATCAGGAAGGTGGAGTAGTTTTTAGATTTGATTTTGAAGATTATCCTGCTATTTGTAGTCAGTGGGTTATTGATAATGAAGAAGATTCTTTTAAATTAGCATATTTTAATGGATTGATTTTAAGAATGGCATGTTTTAATTTAAATTTTTCTCCTGTTTTAGATGTTAATTCTAATTCAGATAATCCTATAATAGGGGTTAGGAGTTTTTCTAATGATTATAGTAAAGTTTTAAAACTATCTAAAGCTTTTATTAAGGGATATAAGAGTGTTGGTATTATTAATTGTGGGAAACATTTTCCTGGTCATGGTTCTGTTTCTATTGATAGTCATTTATCTTTACCTGAAACTAATTTAGATTTTAATGAATTAAATGTATTTTTAGTTAATTTAGATAATTTAGATTCTATTATGACTGCTCATATAGTTTATAAAGATATTGATAACTTTCCTGCTACTTTATCTAAAAAAATTTTAGATTTAATTTACCAAAAGAATTATCAAGGTATTATTTTTAGTGATGCTTTAAATATGTTAGCTTTGAAAAATTTTGATTTTAAAGACGTTCTTATTAATTCTTTAGTTGCTGGGGTTGATATTTTACTAGTTTTGGGTAAAGATGAAATAAAAGAAGAAGCTATTGATATTATTTCTGATTATGCTATTAAAAATGAGTCATTTTTTAAAATAATATTAAACAAGTATAATAAAGTTAATACTTTTATTAATTCTATTAATGAATTTTGGGATCAAAATTTTTACAATTATTATCTGGATCTAAAAAAATGGTTTGATAATGAATTTAATTTTAATATTAATATTGAGGGCTCTTTGGATAAGTTTAAATTCTATTTTTATAATGATTCAGTTAATTTTATTTTTGGTAATTCTTATTTAAATGAGATAGGAATTGTAGAAAAAATAAAGAATTTTATTAATAAGAAGAATATTTATTATATTGATATGAATAATTTTGATATTAATTTAACTAAAAATTATTTGAATTTTATTAATGATAATGTCAATTTATTTTATGTTCCTATTTATAAAGATAATAATTTTGTAGAGTTTGTAAATATGATAAGAAATAAGGGGATAAAAAATATTAATTTAATTACTTTTGCTAATCCTTTTTTTAATGATCTAAAAGTAGATTTTAAAATTGATCTTTATGGTTTTTCTAATATTCATTTAAAAATTCTAAAAAAAATTATATTATAAGTATGGAATATTTTGTAAAAAATAAAAAAACAAATAAATTAATTAGTGATTTTAATAAAGCAGTTATTTTTGAAATAATTACTGTTCCTAATAAAATTTTAAGAAAGAAATCTAAAAAAATTAATCTTAATTTATTAAAGAAGGAAGAATTTTTACATTTTATTTTATCTTTAGCTAAAACTATGGATTATTATGACGGTGTAGGTTTATCTGCTATTCAAGTTGGATTTGATATAAATGTATTTATAATAAAAAAGGATATAGATGATAAAGAAGAGGTAAGAAAAGAAAAAAAAGAAATTCAATCTGTTAATGATATAGAAGTTTTTGTTAATCCTGAAATAATAGAGTATTCAAAGGAAGTTAATGAGGATTGGGAAGGTTGTTTAAGTGTTCCTTCTGTTTCTGCTTTAATTAAAAGAAATAATAAGATAAAAATTAAATATTTTGATTTAGAAGGTAGAGAGATTATTAAAGATTATGAAGGATTTAAAGCTAGGGTTATACAACATGAATATGATCATTTAAATGGGATTTTAATTTTAGATAAAGCTATAAAGATAGAGAAGGAGTAGGTGAAATTTTATGTCAATGGCTTTAAAGGAGTTAAAAAATAGGATAAAAGCTGCTGATAATATAAAGCAAATAACCAGAGCTATGAAATTAATTGCTAGTGTTAAAATAAAAAAAATACAAAGAGCTTTTTTACCTTTTAAAAATTATATTAATGATTTAAAAAAAATAGTTGCTGTTTTATTAAATAATACTGATTTTAAACTAAGTTTAGGGAATATTGATATTCTTAAGGAAAAACAAGGAAATAAGATAGGTTTAGTTGTTATAACTTCTGATAAAGGATTATGTGGTGCTTTTAATACTAATATATTTAATTATTTTGAAAAAAATTATGCGAATTTAAAAGACAATCTATTAATTATTGCAGTTGGTAAAAAGGCAGTTAGCTATTTTAGTAAAAAGGGATACAATTTATTTGCTACTTTTGATAAGGTTGGTGATATCCCTTCTTTTGATTTTATCAAGCAGTTAAGGAATGAAGTTTTTAATTTATATGAAAAAGTCTTTAAAATTGAGGTCATTTATACTAAGTATTACAGTGCTTCTAAGTTTATTCCTGTTTCTATTAGAATTTTACCTTTTGATGTTAATTTGATTAATATAAAGGAAGATAAAGTTGGTAATATTGATCATTTTATCTTTGAGCCTTATTTAGAGGATATTGGTCAAGAGATTTTTGAAATTTATGTTAATTCTTTAATTTATGAGCTAATATTGGAGAGTAAGTTATCTGAATTTAGTGCAAGATTAATGGCTATGAATACTGCTACTGATAATGCTGAAAACTTAATAAAAGAATTAAAATTATTGTTCTTTAAGAAACGACAAGAATCTATTACTAAGGAATTGTTAGAAATAGTTGCTGGTGTTGAAGCTCTTAAATGATCTTAAATCATTTTAAATGTTTTTTCTTATGTTTTCTAATTTTTCTATAAATGAAGATTATTCCAAAAAATCAAATAAGTTTTTTAATAAGTTTTTCAATTTTGTTTTAATTTTTTTTAAAAATAATTTAAAGAAATTTGTTAGTTTTTTTAGAAATTTTAATAAAGTTTTTAAAGATCAACTATATTTTTCTATTTTTTTATCTTTTATTATTACTTTGTTTCTTTTTTTTATAAATTATTATTTATTATTTAGAGTTTATGATATTACTAAAATTGCAAGGTTTGATATTATTGCTGATAAGGATTTAATTGTTAGTGGATATACTTATGAAACAATGCAAAAATTAAAGCAAATCTTTGAGATTAAGGAATATTATATTGATATAAAAAATACTGAGAAAACCATGTATAATATTGATAATTTCTTTTTAGTTCAAATAAATAGAGATTATAATAAATTAAGGAATTATTTTAATGAATTTGAAATTAATTTAGTTTTATCTGTAAAACCTGAATATATTGAATATTTTTATAATTTAATTAAAGTATATTTACATACTAAATTAGAAAAGGGGATAGAGCCTTCAGATATATCTAAATTAGTTAATGAAATTGATGGGATTTTGGATATTTTTTTGTTATCTAATGATCAAAAAGAAATTCAAAAATTAATTGATTATAAAAATATTATTTTAAAAAAGATACCAAGCTTAATAGTATCTAATAAAATAATTGATATTCAAAAAACTTTGCAACTTCAAAGAGAATATTTAAAAAATATTCCTAAGTATTTTGAAATAAAAAAGGGAGAAATAATTGTTAATAAAGGTACTTTAATAAATTCTGAATTTTTAGATATTATAAAGAAAATGGGTTTAGATAAAAAGTATTATAAAATTCAGTTGTATTATTTAATTAATTATTCTATTATTGTATTTCTTATTTTTATTCTTTTACTAATTTTATTTGATAAGTTAGTTATTAAAAATGAGGATTATGATTATTTATTTAGGTTTAATTTTATTAGTTTATTGTTAACAATATTTTTTATAAATTTTGTGGTATTTATTAAGTTTTATTTAGATTTTGTTTATTTTGTTTTTCCGTTTTTATTGTTTTGTTTTATTATTTATCATATTATTAGTATAAGGTTAGCTTGGGTTTATTTTGGAGTTATTTTAGCACTCTTAGAGTTACTAAATTACTTATATTATAATAGTTTTATAGATATTTCGTTTATTGTACCATTTATTATTAGTGGTATATTGTTTTTTGTTGTTTTTGGGAATATTTATGATGAAGAAAATTTAAGTTATACTTTAGCTAATGAGTATTTTTTATTTTTTATATTATCTGTTTTTGTTTTTTCTTTATTTAATATTGGTAATAGTACTAATATTTTATTTTGGGTAATTTCTGTTAGTTTATTTTACATGTTAGGTAATTTTTTAATAAGTTATTTTGGTAAGGGGTTAGGAGGTATTCCTTATCAAAAAGTTAGGGAACTTTTGGATTTAAATAATGAATTATTAACAATGTTGAAAGGGGAGGCTCCAGGTACTTTTAATCATAGTATTAGGGTTTCTGAGTTATGTGAAAATTGTGCTAAAGCTATTAATGCTAATCCTTTACTTGTGAAGTTAGGTGCTTTGTATCATGATATTGGTAAAATTGATAAACCTAGTTATTTTGCAGAAAATTTGGAAGAGGGTCAAGAAAATCCACATGATAAAATTGAGCCCCATTTGAGCGCTATTATTATTAAGAATCATGTTAAGAAAGGTATTGAAATTGCTAATAAATATAAATTACCTAGAAAATTGATTGATTTTATTAGAACTCATCATGGAACTACTACTATTTGGTATTTTTATACTAAAGCTTTACAAAAGGCTAAAGAAAACAAAAAATATGAAGTAGATATAAATGATTACAAATATGATGGACCTAAACCTTATACTAAAGAAATGGTTATACTTATGATTTGTGATAGTATTGAAGCTGCTTCTAGATCTTTAAATGAAATCTCTTTTAATTCTATTTATAAACTTACTGAAAATATTATAAATAGATTATTTAATGAAGACCAATTCTCTGATTCTAATATTACTCTTAATGAAATAAATATTATTAAGCAAGAAGTAATTAATTATTTACTTATAAGTTATCATAAAAGAGTTGCTTATCCCGCTTTCAAAAAAACTATTTAATATTTTTTTATGTATAAAAAAATAACTAAAAATTTAAAGATTTATTCTAATAATAAAAGATTATTAAATTTAGTTTATAAGATTTTGATTTTTTTTAAAGATAATTATTTAGAGTTATATCAAAAAATAGAGAATAAAGCTATTTATATAGAGAATTTACCTATTTCAAGGATAAAGGAATTAAAAAAGCAATATTTTGGTATTTATGTTTCTACAGATACTGTTACTTTAGTTTATGAGGATTCTGTTTTTATTTTTATTTGCTTAAATATTATTTATAATAATTCAAGAAAATATAAGATTAGTTATAAAGAAGAGATTTTTAGAGTATTAATTCATTCATTATTACACGCTATTAATTTTAAAGAATCTGATGAAATGTTTAATCTTCAAGAAGAAATTTTAAATAAATTGAAAAAATCAAATAAATTGAAAAATATATCTTAATTATTAATTTAGTAAGAATTAAAATTAAAAAAAGGGATTTTTATTTTTTTGTCTAAATGTAGTTGTATAAAACCTTTATTTAAATTAGGAAGTTTATTTTAATTTTATTTTAATAAGGAGGTGTTAATAAAATGGATATAAGTTTAGAAAAAAAATTAACTGGGTTTGGATTAATTGGTATTATCTTTGGTGGGCTTATCCCATTTATTGGAGTAATCCTTACCTTAGGAGGGGGTATAGCTTATTTTATAGGAATTTATAATTTTTCTCAAAAACTAAATAAAGATATATTTAAAAATTTTATTATTGCTTTAATTTTGCCTTTTGTTAGTTTTATTTTAGCTTTTG
>JBMFOW010000063.1:0-8956 GCA_049969455.1 bacterium
TCTTCATTTGAATTTTCTTTTTTTTCAACTAATTCATTGAGTATTTTTTTCTCTTCTTTTATTTCAATTATATTTTTTTGAATTTGATCTGCATTCTCATTTATACTTTCATTTATAATATTATCAATATCTTTAGTAATATCTGATATTATATTCTTTGAATATAGTTTTTCATTTTTTTGTTCAGTTTTTGTAGATATGGATAATTCAATTTGTTGCTCTTTTTGTTCTAATTCTTTTTCATAAATTAATGTATTTGTAGATATATAATTAATATAATTATCTATATTGAATTTAATTATAATTTCATTTATATTTTTTTCAAAAATTTTATTATTTATAATTTTTTTTATAAAATTCATTTTATTAATAAAATTATCATAACTAATATTATCAAAGTAAATAAAGAAGATATTAGGAAAATTAATTTTATTGATTTTTTGAGTATTTAATTTATCATTAGAAATAGGATTTATAATGAAAAATGAGCTTGCGATATTAAGTACTTCCATATCTTTTATGTATGAAAAATAATTCACTAAATTAGAATTATTTAAATTAATAGTAAAAATAAAAAATAAAATAGAATTTATATTTATTAATAAGATATCTTTATTATATTCATATATTTTTAAATCTTTAGGAAAATTATCTAATAGATAATTTAAAATTATATTTTTAAGCCATATATTATTGTTTATAAATTTTTCAAAAAAAATGGAAATTTCGAATTTTGTTTCTATAATTTCATTTTTAAGTGCTTTTTTACAATGTGGACATAAAAAAGTATTTAATACTGATTTTAAATTGTGTACATTATTAGTTTGGAATATAAATTCGTTTTTTACGGAACATTTAAATATAAATAGAGTTTTTAAAAAATTAATTTCTTCTAATTCTTGAATATATGCTAAGTTATTTTCAGTTAATTCTATAGGAGATTTATTAAAAATAAAATTAATAATATTTATAAAATTAGGGTCCATTACTTTTTTAGATAATTCTAGTTCCTTAATTGAAATATTTAAATTATATTTATTTAAATATTGAGTAAAAAATAATATTTTTTGATAATCTTTGAAATATAATTCATAGTTAGTTACTTCTTCTAAACCTAATATATTAATTAGAGTCTCTATAATTATTAAATCTTTAGAAAAATTATCTTCAAATAGGAAATAAAAAATTAGTAAATAATCACTATCTATTTTGTTGATTAAAAAAATAATAATATTATTAGTTTTAGGATTATAAAAATAAAATGGTTCAAATAAATTATAATTTTTATTATTAATTCCTATTTCCTTGATAATATTAGAATTTATAAAACTATAATTTTCTTGTAAAAAAATATCAATTATTTTTTTTTGAATATCAGAGATATCAATATTATTTTTTAATTTAAATACTTTTTTAGATATTAATTTATTTGAATTTAATATTAAATTTTCACTTAAATTTTCATTTGTATTTAACATAAAAAAACCACCTCAGTTTTGAATAATTAAGAAATAATATAATTTAATATTTCTTTTTTTATATTTTCATCTAAATTATTATTTTTTTCAATATCTTCTTTAATGATTTCTAATCTATTTTTATCTTTTAATTTTTTATATATTTCTATTAATTTTTTAATAACAATAGGATTATTTTGATTATATTCATAAGCCATTTCATAGTTATCTCTTGCTTCTATTAGTTTATTTATTTTTTCATAAGCAGTTCCTATACTCATATATACATCTGCTGAAAATGGTTTTATAATTAATGCTTCCTTAAAATATTTTATAGCTTCCTCATAATTCCCCTTCTTTAAATTAATAAATCCTAAATGACTTTTAGCTACAAAATCAAATTTATTTAACTCATAAGCTTTAATAAAATCCATTTCAGCTAAATCTAATTTATTAGCTTTATAATATAATACTCCTCGATTAGAATAAAGTTCCGCAGAATTAGGAATATTTTTTATCCCTAAATTATATACATTTAATGCTTTAACAACCTGATTTGTAGCCAAATAAATTATCGCTAAATACTTATATATCTCTTCTCTTTGTATATTTTGTTCTATTAATTTTGTTAATATATTTACTGCATTATCATATTTTTTAATTAATATATATATATTAACTAAATTAATGGAAAATTCAATTGCTTGATAATATAAATTATTTTTTAAATTAGAATTACTAAATATGATATTTTTGTATAGTTCTATAAATTTTTTTTCCATTATTTCATAAGCATTTATATTTCCTGAATATATTTCTATTAAACAATAATGATAAATATATAAATTGTTATTAGGATTAATTTTTAATAATTTTTCAAAAATTTCTTTTGATAATTTTAAATATTTAGATAATAAATAAGATTTACCAAGTAAAAATAATAATAATTCACTATCATAGTAATTTGCTAATTCTAAAAATTGTTCTAATGCTAAATCATGCATATCTCTTAATAAATAAATACATCCTAAATACAACCTACTTTCATAAAAAAATATATTATAATTTATACTTTGAGATAATAAAGTAATTGTTTCTTCTATATCTCCTTTAGCTAATTTAAATTTACTATTAATAAATAAAATATAATACCTATTTCTTTCATTATATAATTCTTCATTTATTTTATATAAAAGTTTTTCTATTAAATTGAGTGTTTCTTGATTAATATCAAGTTTTATTTTATCCCACTTTTCATTTAAAATATAATTATCAAAATCTAACAATAATAGATTAAAAAAGAATAATCTTAAATCTTGTAAATTTACATCAATTAAATTTACTGGTAGTAAGTAAATTTTTTTTATCCAATCTTTTATATTGAAATCTAATAATTTTTTACTAATTTTATAAATAATTTCATTTTTTCTTTGTTTTATTTTCTCTATATTTAAATAAATATTAAATAGTAAATCCTCTACATAATCTTTACTTTCTGTTTCTTTTAATAATTCATTATTAATATCTAAATTTAATTTTATTAATAAAATTATTGTTTCTATTAAAAAGTAATTTCCATATTTGTTTAAGATTAATTCAATAGATTTTAAATTTAATTGATAAATAGAGTAATATAAGATTACTTTTATTATATCTATTAATATATCATTTAAATTAATTTTATTTATTGTAATTTTGTAAATATTTTCTAATTCTTTTATTTCTGTATCATTTAAATTAATATTTATATTTTTAATATCGTTAATTTTATTATTAATAAGCTTTGATATTATATTGTTTAAAATTAAATAAATATTTTTATCTTTTAAATTAAAGATTAATTCATAAAAATTAATATTAAATAAAGAATTAATAAAATTTATAAAAGTATTTAATGAATTTAAAGCTAAATCTAATTTATTTTGACTAAATAAATATACGAAAACAAATAAAAAGGATTTAACAAAATAACTGAACTCTTCTATATTTAAATTCAAATATTGTTCTTTTATATATACTAAATTATTGTCAAAATTCTGTAATAAATAATTTATAATTTCTTCTAAATTTTTATTAACTTCGTTTATATCTAGATCAAAAGAATAATAATAATGCCTTAAAATGAAAAGAGTATCTAATATGTAGTAAATCGTTAAAAAATCAAAATGTTTATAATAGTTAAATAAATTATATATTTTTAAATAATTTTCCTTTTTATTTAAAGAAGAAATTAAATATTTGAAAATTACTTTTAATTGATAGTTATTCAAATTTTTAATATTATTAATAAAATAAAAAGCTTTTTCTATTAATTCATCATAATTATTTAAATTATACATTAAATTAAAATATATTTCAATAGAATTATAATAATCATTAAAATTAGAAATAATTTCATTTTCTATATTAATCAGTAATTCTAAAGCTTTTGAATAATTAGATAATCTAACTAAACAATATGCATAATAGTAAATATACTTTTTATTTGTATTATCTATAGAATATAATCGATTAAGTATTTCAGAAGCTAGTTTAAAATAATAAATATAATTTTCATTTTCTCCAATTTTGATTAATGAAATACTATACATATATAATAGATCTATTATATCTTTTATTTCGTTATTAATAAAAGAATCCTTATTATTGGATTTAAAATCAACTAAATTAGTAAAAAGATTAATATTACTTAATAATGATATTATTTCTTTATATTTATGTAATTTAAATAATACTCTAGTAATTATTAAATAAGAGTTAATAGAATTATCAATATTTTCTAGAAATTCTGGAATAAATTTATAAGCTTCTTCATATTCAGATAATTCATAATGAATAAGTATAATTTTCCTTAAAACTTCTAAAAATATACCTTTATATTTTTTATTATTAATAAAATCTTTTTTAGAATATAATTTATATAAAATATTTAAAGCATTTTTTAAATCTTGAGAATCTCTATTTTCTTTTAATAAGTATATATTAACTAATTCTAAGTAATGTTCAAATTTTTCTTCTTCTATAAATTTATTTAAAATATCTATTGCTTCATTGTATTTCTTAGCTATTATGTATAATTTAGATATTAATAGAAAAGCATCTTGTAAATTAGGATCTAATTCAGTAGCTTTAATCGCATAATTTAAAGAATCTTTATAATTTCTTAATTTATAATATATTTTTGCTGCTTCTAAATAATAAATGGCTTTATTTGATTCTAAATTTATTGCTTTTAATATATTTTTTAAGGCTCTTTGTAATTGACCTACTTTTAAATAACATCTGGCTAAATTGTAATAACTATATGAATCATTAGGATCTAAATAAACTGCTCTTAAAAAATGTTTTATTGCTTCATTTATATTCCCTGCATCTAATAAGGCAACCCCTAAATTATTGTGTGTATAACTATCTAATGGATTTAAATCAATAGCTATTCTAAAATATTTAATTGATTCTTCATAATTCCCTAAATTATACAATATCTTTGCTAATTTATAATACCAAAAATAATTATTAGGATTTTTATTAACCGCTATTTTTAAATAAAAAATGGCTTTATCTAAATTCTTTAATTCTTCATAACAAGAAGCTAAATAAAAATAAGCATCAGCATTGTTTTCATCTATCTCTATTACTTTATTTAAATATTCTATTGCTTCATTAAATTCTTTATTTCTATATAATATTATTCCTATATTTAATAAACTTTCAATATCATCAGGTTTTACTTTTATTACATCCTTAAAAGCATTTAAAGCATTATTGAAATCACCTTTTTTTAATAAAATTAAAGCATATTGCTTTTGAGTATCTATATCTTCTAATAAAGTATTATTAATATTAGTTTGTAAGTTTTGGATTCTTTGTATTTCTTGAATTATTCTTTTTTCTAATCCAATAGGATCCCCGCTTTGCCTTACTAAGGATAAAGTTATTTGTAATTCAGATAAAGCCTCAGAGTATTTTTTTAATTTACTATAAGCTAACGCTAAATTGAAATGAGCACGAGTAAAATGGGGATCTATTGAAATTATTTTTTGCCAACATTTTATAGCTTCTTCTAAATTCCCTAAATTAGAATATATCCCACCTAGTTCAAATAACCCCATCTTATGATTAGGATTTAATTCTAATAATAATTGATAATATTTTAAAGCTTCATCTAATAATTGATTATTAAAATAATAATTAGCTACTTTATAAACATCTTCTGGATTTGCTTCCTTTGGATTTAGTTTTATTTTTTCTTCTAAACTCTTTATATCTCTATTACTCATAAATCTTTAAATTTTTTAAATTTTGATATAAACTTTTAATTATTTTTTTTGTAATATTTTGTTTTTATAAAAGGTAGTTTTGTTATTTTAAATATAAAATTTTCTTTATTTTCTATTAATCCTTCATAATCTGGTAATTCTTCTTTTTTTATTAAATTTGGATCTATTAAATTTAAATCTATATAAGCTAGTGCAATAGGTGTAGATAAAATTGGAGAATAAGTACCACTTGTTATATAACCTATTTGCTGATTAGAGTAACTATATAATTTATATCCATTTCTTGGTACTTTTTTTGTATTTATTACTTTTAAACCTACTAATTTTTTATTTACTTTAGAATTCTGTATAAATTTATCAAAATAATTATTTTTAATAGCCCATTTTAAATTAGCTTCTAATGGATTTATATTTGTATTTATTTCATTGCCATATAAAGCTAATCCAGCTTCTATTCTTAAAACATCACGAGCTCCTAATCCTGCACCATTTACTTTATTATTAATTAAATAATCCATTAATTTTAACATTCTTTTATAATCTAAATAAATTTCAAACCCATCTTCTCCAGTATATCCTGATCTTGATAATATAAAATTTTTATCAACTATTACATAATCATAAAAATATACTTCTTTTAAATTTATATTAACATTAAAGAGTGAATTTAAAAAATTATTAACTATATTTTCAGCTAAAGGTCCTTGAATTGCTATCATTAAATAATCATCACTTACATCATTAACCTCTATTTTATTTTCTTTTAATATATTTATATTTTTTTCTTTATTAACAGCATTACATACTATAAATAAATGATCATTTAGATCATATATAACTATATCATCTTCTATTGTAAATCTTTCATTTAATAATAAAGCATACTTTGCTTTAGAATATTTAATATTATCTAAACTAACTGAAAATAATTTATTTAAATTCTCATTTTTTTTTACTAATAATCTACCCATATGATATAAATCAAAAAAGGAAACTTTATTTCTAGTATTTATTACTTCTTCTATTATACTACTATAATTTAAAGGCATATTATAAGAATGAAAATTTATAAATTTAGCATTTAAAGATAAATGAAAATTTTTTAATGGTGTTTCTTTTAATATACTCATATAATTTTGCCCCCTTATATTTAATTAAGAATAAAATTTATCTAATCTATTGGAGTTTTAATAAAATTTATAGCAGGATCATATATTTCATTTACTATTTCATTTTCATATTTTCCATTAGGATAAACATATTCTTTTACTAACGCTATTCTTTTAGATATTATTCCTTCATCATCTGGATAAAACATTAGGAATCTTTCAATTAAAAAATATTCATTTTCTTTTGATACTTTAGCGGGTTTTAAATTATATTTTAAATAAAAATCTTCTTCAACACTTCCATAAGGTTCAAATGGATTTTCTCCTTTTTTAAATATTTCAATAGCATATAAATCAAAGAATACATGCAACTCAGGTTTAGTAAATAATCTAACAAAATCTAAAGCTGCTTCTTCATTATCTATCAATACTTTTCCTTCTAAAGATTTAATTGAATTTATTTCAAATTTTTCATTATCTTTTATTAAGTATAATTTTAAACTAGCTTTGACGGGATAAAAAGATATACTACTAAACATCATAACTAATTCATATTCACTTTTAAATTTAACAGGAATCTTATTTACCCAACCTATATAAAAATTATTCTCTTTTTCCATTTTTCACCTCAATTAATAATTTTCTTTTTTTTAAATTTACTTTTTTAAATTTAATTTCAAAAAAAGGTAGTAATTTTTTTACTTACTTTAAATTCTTTTTAGAATAATAAAATTAAATTTCAAAAAAGTATTTATATTTTTTAATTAAATTTTTTAAAATTCAGTTTCTGAAGCTATAACTGTTTCTAAACCATATTTTAAATTTACTACATCAATAGAAGTAGGTTTTCTTATAGCAATTATATTTATTTCTTTTATTTTTTTTAACTCTTGAGTTAATTTTTCTATTTTTTCATCATTATTTTCAGATAAATGCACTAATAATCTAATAGTCTTAGGTTTAACTTCAGTAGGAATTATACCTTCTATTCCTGTAGTTAATGCAGATATATTAGCTTGATTATCTGCTAATATTTGAGCTATTTTAGCTAAAATTCCAGGTTTATCTTCTAATACTTTTGCTTCTATATATAGCATTTTACTCATTTAATTTTCCCCTCCTTGATTTTATTTCATATATTATTACTATATTCTTATTACTTGGAATCTATATATTAACACTTCTTTAAATAATTTTTCTTTATTATATCTTAATGAAGCTTTATTAAAAGCTATTTCTAATTGTTTTTCTACAGTATCAATTGATTCTATATCAGGTAATAAAACCCCTCTTTTATTTCCTTTTTTGACTATTATCCCATATTCCTTAGGATTGAGACTATCTAAAGAATTTATTTTTTCTATATTTATAATAAAGTCTATTTTATTAGTTAAATAAGAATATTCTGTTAAAGAAATTGGCTCAAAACGAGGATCCTTAAATGCTGAAGATATTGAATTATTTATTATTTCTATTATTATATTTTCAAATGCTGGCTCAATTGTTCCTATACATCCCCTTAATTTATTATTTATATAAAAACTAACAAAACACCCTAATTTTATATCTTTAAATTCATTAAATAAATAATTATATTTTACTTGTAAATTTTCTGTTTTATTGGTTAGTTTAAAATAAACAGCAGTTAATGATAATTGTTTTAAATCATTTGAAAAATTCTTTATTTTTTCTTTTATTGTATTTATTTCTTCTTTGTTCATTTTATTTATTTAATGATTTATTTAATGATTATATTTAAAATTTTCTAACTAAGGGATTAAATCCTTCATTTTCAATTATTTTAGAAACATTATTAGCTTTATCTATATTTTTAAAAGGTCCTACTATTACTCTGTACATTTTTACATTTTTTATTATTACTTCATCGATAGAGCATGGTATTCCTTTATTTTTTAATGTTTCACTAACATATTTAGCATTGTTATATACAGAGAATAATCCAACTTGAATATAATAATCTCCCTGGTTATCGGGATTAATATCAAAATTACTATTGCTTTTTGTTTCTTTATTATTTTCTTTTTCTTTATTATTTTCTGTTTCTTGATTATCTGTTACTTTATCTATCATTTTTTGATTATTTTCATTT
>JBMFOW010000064.1:0-8881 GCA_049969455.1 bacterium
GAAGAATTTGTTAAAAAAATAGGTAAATCCAATAATTTAAGCCACAGTTTTTTACAGATTCTATTTTATTTCTAATCTTTAAAGATCTATAAATTGTCCACTTAAAAAAAAGATTGTGTCGCTATTTAAGATGAGTTATACTAAAATTATTTGAAAAAATTTGTTTTTTAATAATCTTGAGTACGTCTCTAAAAAGAGGTCTAATTTTTATAATTTTGCTCCTTGGTGTCCTATTTATTGTAATCTCAATTTATTCATTTAATCCTTATGATCCTGGAATAGGTGTATCTGGAGCCCAGGAAGTTAAAAACTTAGGAGGTCTTTTAGGTGCATATTTAGCTTCTTTATTCTTTTTTTTATCATGAATTGAATGAGATAGTTTATTATTTATTAGACCTATTAAGAAAATGGGAGTTTATAGATAAAGATAATGAAATAACATTTAAAGGGAATCTATCATTATTTACTAATTCATCACCACATTATTTACAAGGCTTCTTAGATGTTTATTATAAATCAGAAAATAATTTAAAAATAAAATATTTTGATATAAATAAAATATTAGCTTTAAGATTATTACTTCATAACAAGTCTTTTAATTCTTTTAATGATATGTATGATAAATTACATGAATATAAGTCTAATTTTTTCAAATATTATAATTTTTCTAAAACTAAAATACAAGAAATCATATTAAAAATAACTGATTATTTATCGTTATTTGAGCTTGATCCTAAAAATAGAGAAAAAATAGAAAATGGAGTATGGGAATACTTATTTTGGGTATCTTCTGTTATAACTTCAGATAAATCATTTATTAAAGCAATAGGAGAATACTCTAATTTATATCTTGAAGCTAATTATCTAATCTGGACTTTAAATAAAATTATTAAATACTATAACAATGATAAAATTAATGATAAAATTAATGAAATAAATTTTTTAAAAAGATATATGCTAAGTTTAATTTATGGCTGTAATATTAATTATTCAATTTTAGCAAAGATAAAAAATATAGCACATAAAAGATTAGCAATAATTTTTAAAATTCTATCTTATTTAAATATAGAATTCTTAGAAACAGAAGAAGAGATAATAAATTACATACAGGATTTTGATAAAGCTGAAAATATATTAGATAACAATGAAAAGGAAGAACTAAAAAAATAAAAAATATATTAATATCATATAATACAAAACCCAAGTCCTCTTTTTTAAAAGATTTAAAAAAAATATAAAAAATAAAAAAAATATAAAAATAGGGGCTGATAAATTATGAGTAATACTAAAATAAGGAAAGCAATGATATTAGCAGGAGGAGAAGGCACAAGATTAAGACCATTAACCTACATACTACCCAAGCCCTTAGTTTATGTAGTTAATAGACCATCAATAGAATATATTATTAAATTTTTATATAATTTTGGAATAAGGGAATTTGCTATAAATATTAGTTATAAAGCAGAGTTAATGGAAGAATACGTTGAAAATAGATTTAAAAAGGAATTTAAAGATTGTAGCTTATATATATTAAAAGAAAAACATTTATCAGGTACAGCTGGACCTGTAAAAAAATTACAAGATTTTTTTAATAACGAAAACTTTATAGTAATAGGATGTGATGATATATTTGATTTTGATTTAAATTATATAATAGAAACCCATTTAAAAAATGAAAACATAGCAACAATAGCGTTATATAAAGTAAATGATCCTTCACAATTTGGAGTAGCTATAATAGATGAAAACAATAATATAATAAACTTTCAAGAAAAACCTAAAGAAAATCCTATATCATATTTAGCTAACACAGGTGTATACATTTTCAGTCCTAAAATCTTTGATTACATCCTATCTAAAACTTACTATGACTTTGGAACACAAGTATTTTTTAATTTAATAAAAGAAAAAGCTAAATTTCAAGGAATAGACATTACTAATAAGCCTTTATATCTTAAATATTCTTATTGGATAGATATAGGTAACATAAACTCCTATTTTGAAGCAAATAAAAAATTAATAGAATTAAAACATCCATTTATAAATTCCAGAATAATAAAAACAATAAATAGTACATTAGTTTTAGGAGATAATGTTGAAATAAATTCTAATACAATAGTAGAAGGTTTCGCTATAATTGGCGATAACAGTAAAATTTCAGGATATATTTCTAATTCAATAATATGGCCAAATAATTCTCTATATAACTGTTACCTTAAAAACAGTATAATTACATCTACTAATAACATTAAAAATATATAAAAAAATAAATGCTAAAAAATATAAATACACCTCAGATTATTAACCTCATCTTGATTTCAATTTTAATATTTATTTTATATCAATTTTTTATTTTTTTTAAAGATGTGATTACTTTAATCATTTTTGTAATATTTTTTTCATTTATTATAAAATTTATTATAACTTCAATTGATAATTTAAGACTTAAAAACCCTTTTTTAAAAAAATTCTTTAATTTTAGTAATGATTTCATAGCATTTTCTTTGATATCTTTTTTTATAAGTTTAATATTAGTTATTATTTTGATAATAACGCCTGCATTATATTCTTCAATAAAAGATATAGCATCAAATATTATTGATTTTCTTAAAACAACTTTACTTTTAATAGATAAATACTTTTTATTTTTAAAATCAAACTTAGGCCTAGAAAATGTAAAATTAGATGAATTATATAAAAACATAATAAATGAAGCAAATAATTATATACCTAATTTAGCTAACTTTTTATTAAATTTAGTATTAAATAGTACTAAAATCATAGGAAAAATTATACTAATAGGAATACTAACATTTTATTTTGTTAGAGATTATGATAAGATTATAGATTTTTATTTAAATATTTTTACAAAAGAAAATAAACAAAAAGAAGAATTAACAAAAATAATAAATTTGATAGAAGAAACTATAAGTAAATTCATAATAGGTCAATTTTTTGCTGCAATTTATATTTTTACTTTTATATTTATTATACTTTTTATATTTAAAGTAAAGAATAACTTCATAATAGCTTTATTAGCAGGAACTTTTGAATTAGTTCCATTTATAGGAGCTTTTATCGGATTCTTCTTATCTATTATATTTATAATTCCATTAGGAATCCAAAAACTAATTATTTTTATCATATATATAACAATAGTTTATCAATTACTAGCAAAGATAATATACCCTAGGTTTATTGGTAAAATACTAGATATATCAGTTATAACTGTTTTGATTTCACTTTTAATAGGTTATAAGATAGCAGGGATAACAGGAATGTTCATTAGTATCCCTATTGCATCAATAATAAAAAAAATTATAACTAAAAAAATATATATAAATACATAAACATTTAATATTTAAACAAATACAAACCTATATTTTCATCAAAAACCCTTTCTAATTTATCATTAATAGTAACAATAAATAACTCGCAAGTTACACTAACAATAGCTTTCTTAAGATGTCCCCCATAAACATTAAAATTACTATCACTTATAGACATATGAGTATGAATTACTACTTCATCTGAAGCATAAATATAACCTATATTTCCCAATAAACTAACTATCTCATATTCACCATTAAATTCTTTATCAATATACTGTTTAGAAGCTAAATCATAATAAGAAAGAATAACATTTTTAACAGCACCTATACCATAAAAAAACCCTCCATATATATTTTGCTTTTTAACTAATTCCTTTAAAGAATTTATAATTTCATCTTCTTTATCTAATCTACAAACAATTACATTTTTTTCAATTCCACTAAGCTCATACTTCATATAAAATCACCTCCATTTTAATAAATTTTAAACTAATAAAATATTATTTAGAATACTTTTTAAATACTCTTTAAAAACGTATTGTAAAATTCCTCCATTTTTATAATATTCTATTTCAACATAAGAATCTAATCTTAAAATAACATTAAACTTAGTTTTTAAAGTTTTATCAGAATTATAAACCAATACTTCAATTAATTGTTTAGGTTTAATATCATTTGGTATTAATATAGTGTATAATTCTTTACCAGTTAGATCAAGTGTTTGATAATTTTGATTTTCTAAGAATTGTAGAGGTAAAACTCCCATACCAACTAAATTGCTTCTATGAATTCTTTCAAAGCTTTGAGCAATAACAGCTTTAACTCCAAGTAATCTAGTACCTTTAGCAGCCCAATCTCTTGAAGATCCACTACCATATTCTTTTCCAGCAATAATGATTAAATCTCTATTTTTTTCTTTATATTTCATAGCAGCTTCATATACAGTCATTATCTGTTCTTGATTATTTTCATCATCAAAAAATATAGTATATCCACCCTCTAGATTAACCAGTAAATTTCTTAATCTAACATTAGCAAATGTACCCCTTATCATAACCTCATGATTCCCTCTTCTACTTCCATAAGAATTAAAATCTTTAATGCTAACACCTTTTGATATTAAGTATTTTCCAGCAGGAGAATCAGGTTTAATACTACCTGCAAGAGAAATATGATCAGTGGTAATACTATCTCCTAATAATAAAAGTACTCTTGCTTCTTTTATATCCCTTACTTCAAAATTAAGAAATTCATCATTAAAAAATGGTGCCTCTTTTATATAAGTAGAATCTTCAGAAAATTCAAAAATTTCTTTATCAGGGAATTCTAAATTTTTCCAATATTCATCACCTTCAAATATTTCTGAATAAACTTTTTCAAAATCTTTAGGATCAACCACTTTATTAATAAGTTCCATTATCTCCTCTTTAGTTGGATAAATATCTTTTAAATATACAGGATTCTGATTTGGATCATAACCCAATGGTTCCTTTTCAAAATCAATATCAATTCTACCAGCTAAAGCATAAGCAACAACTAAAATAGGAGAAGCTAAAAAATTCATCTTAACATTAGGATTAATCCTAGCTTCAAAATTCCTATTACCAGATAAAACAGCAGCAACTATCAAATTATTATTATTTACAGCATCTAAAATAATCTTAGGTAAGCTTCCTGAATTACCTATACAAGTAGTGCAACCATAACCACTAACAAAAAATCTCAAAGCTTCTAAGTAAGGTAGTAAACCAGCTTTTTGGAGATACGAAGTTACTACTTTAGAACCAGGAGCTAATGTAGTTTTTACCCATTTCTTAGAAGTTAAACCTCTTTTAACAGCATTCCTTGCCAAAATTCCTGCTCCCAACATTACATAAGGATTAGAAGTATTAGTACAACTTGTTATAGCAGCTATAACTATACTACCATCACTTAACTCATAGCTCTCTAAATCATCCTTAATAATTACTTTATTTATCACTTTTTCTTTAACTAAAACATTAGACTCACTTTGATTTTGGATATTTTTATAAGAAGATAATAAATCTATAAATTTAGATTTAATATCTTTTAGATTTATTCTATCTTGAGGTCTTTTAGGACCAGCTAAACTAACTTCTACTTTAGATAGATCTATTTCTATAACATCCTTATAAACAATTTTATCTTCATTTCCTCTAAATAATATATTTTCTTTAGCATATCTTTCAACCAATTCAATTAATTCTTTAGGTCTATTAGTTAATTTTAAATAATTAAGAGTTTGATTATCAATAGGGAAATAAGTTATAGTGGATCCAAATTCAGGAGACATATTAGAAATAGTAGCTCTATCAGAAACAGTTAAATTATCTAAAGCTGGTCCAAAAACTTCTACAAATTTTCCAACTACTCCATACTTTCTTAATTTTTCAGTAATAACTAAAACCAAATCAGTTGCAGTAGCATTATATGGTAATTCATTTATTAATTTAACTCCAATAACTTCAGGTAAAGTCATATACAAAGGTTGTCCAAGCATAACTGCTTCAGCCTCTATTCCCCCTACTCCCCAACCAACTACTCCTATTCCATTAACCATAGGAGTATGAGAATCTGTACCTAAAACTGTATCAGGGAAAGCAAGATTATCTTTGGTATAAATTACTTTTGATAAATACTCTAGATTAACTTGATGACATATACCAGCACCTGGAGGTACTAATCCAAAGTTATTAAAATACTTTTGAGCCCACTTTAAAAAAGAATACCTTTCTTTGTTTTGCTCATATTCTAATTCCACATTCTTATAAAATGAATAATAAGTACCAAAATATTCAACTACTACAGAATGATCTATAACTAGATCAACAGGAATTAAAGGATTAACTAGCTTAGGATCACCATACTTACTAAAAGATTTTCTAAAAGAAGCTAAATCAACAATAGCAGGTACTCCAGTAAAATCCTGCATTAATATTCTATTAACTACAAAAGGAATCTCTTTATTAACTACATTCTTAGAATCATAATTTAATATTAACTCAACATGTTCATCATTAACTTTGAATCCATCATAATTCCTTAAGATATTTTCTAACAGAATTCTAATAGAAAATGGAATTTTTTCAATATTCTTAATATTGGTTATATCAATGTAATTAAAATTAGTTCCTTTTAATTTTTTTAATTCGAATTTTTTAGTATTCATAAAAATAAACTTCTTTAAATAAATAAAATTATATTTTATATTATTTTTTTATTTTTAATTTTTGGAAAAAATCTTCAACTATTTCCTTTATATTAAATTTCAATTTATTATTATTATTTTTAAAAGACGAATTATTAAAAAAATTATCAAATGAATTCATATCTTTTAGATTAATATCTTTAAATAGAGTATTTTTAATTAATGAATTTAAGTTTTCTAGATTAAATTTTTCGAGATTAAATTTATCAAGATTAAATTTATCAAGATTAATTTTTTCAAAAATATTATCTTTTTCACCTCTTGGTGAATCTAATTCATTAATTAAAGGTTTTCCAGTAATCCTATGAAATAAGAAATTAGCGACTGTATAAATTAAAATAGCTTTAATAATATTTTTTTTAAATCTTCTAGAAGATGCATAAACAATAGCAGGTAAATAAACTATTCTCCCTATTTTTTCCAATTTTAAGCCCAAATCTAAATCTTCACCTGTTTTAAGTTCTAAATTAAATCCATTAACTTGTATAAAAGCTTCTTTAAGGACAGCTAAATTAGATCCATGCAAAGCAGGAAATAAATAAAAAAAGTTTCCAATATTTAAAACTAAAGGAATTAAGCTATTAATAAATTTTAGTTCAGGAGTATCAGCATCATAGAATTTAATCATCCCAGTAGCAGCTACTATTTTTTTATTTATATTATTCTTAATATTATCCATTAACTTAGAAGGCAAATTTTTAAAAAATGGATTATAAAGGTAATCATAATCATAATTAAATATATTAAAAATAGTTCTTAACCATAAAGGAGAAGCAATACAATCAGCATCTAAAGTAGCAATAATTTTAGAATTAGCTGCAATAAATCCAGTTTGTCTTGCAAAAGCTACACCTTTCTTATATTCTTTTATTAATTCAAAACTAATTTTATCATTATTTTTTTTGTATTTATCTATAAAATTTTTAACAATTTTATATGTATTATCTTCACTATTATTATCAACAACTATAATTTCATAGCTAATGGTATTAACCAAATTTTGGTTTATAAGAGATCTCAGAGAATTAAGAATATATTTCTCTTCATTGTAAGCAGGGATAACAACAGATATATCTTTTAGATTATTACCCATAAATAATTATACTCATTAAACTTAAACTTTAATTATTATGTATATTCATCTTCAATATTTTCTTTTTCTTCTTTTGTTTTTTCTTTTTCTTTATGATATTTTTCTCTTAATTTTAGAATTCTTTTGAATTCTTCATAGCCAACATAATTTTCATAAAATTCATCATTAAAATTTTTCTCTAAAGGATCAGGATAAAACTTACTTATACCACTATATTTACATTTTATGTTTTCATAATAACATTCTAACATATTACTACAAAATATTTCTCCTATTTCGGATTTAATATGAGCTCCCCTATAATCTAAATATTCAACAACAATTGTTATTTTTTTATTTAAAATCTTACAGAAAGCTTCTTTAGGTTCTAATGCTTTATATTTATATTCTTCTTTTTTTTGTTGTTTTTTTACTCTTTCAAATTCCAAACCCATAATATTTAAAATTAAGAAACTAATTTAAGATATATATTTAAAAAATTTTTTTAGTTGTTCTCTATTAGATACAACAATAATAGTATCGTTAGGAGAAAATCTAAATTGGTATGGATCAGGATTAATAAAGAATTCTTGATTTCTAATAACAGCAATAATAGTACACCCTGTGTTTTTTCTTATATCTAATTCTGCAATAGTTTTATTATGTAACTTAGGGTAATCTTTTATTTTTATCCATTCCATAACAATTTGATTAATAATAAAATCGACTTTATCAGGTTCTAAAGTTTGATAAAAAGTTCCAGTTAGAATCATTCCTAAATTTTTGGAAATGTTTTCTGAAAATTCTATGTTATATAAAACTTCATCATCTTTAATAAAATATAATTCTCTTTTTCCTGTATTATGATAAATAACTACTATATCTACATTATCTGAATTGATTATATATTTTTTACCTACAGCAGGCAGATCTATTTCCTGAAAATCCATAAAAATATCTTCTAAATTTTTTATGATAATTTTTTATGATACTAATCTATTATTTTAGTTTCTATATAAAATATATTTAACCTTTATAAAAAAATTAAAAAATTATTTATATATATACCATATAATAAAAACTAAAAAAATAGCTAATAATGCAAAAAAGTTATGGTAATTATTTGATAGTGATTTAATAAGGATCTCTTTATTAAGTAGCAATTCATCTACATAAGGGTTTTTATTTTCTTCTTTATATGTTAATTCACTTATAACAATAATCAAAAAACAAGAGATAATAAATAAA
>JBMFOW010000065.1:0-8871 GCA_049969455.1 bacterium
ATATCAATATTAGTAACTAAATCTATATAATATACATCACATTTAGAACAATTAAAATAAACAAAATCTATTTTTTCATCTTTACATAATATACAATTTATATCTTCTTTTTCTATTTTTAAAACAAAGTTATTTAAAATTTGTTTTTGAAAATTTTTAAAATCAACAAAATTTTTTAGATAATTTAAATAATCTTGAATTAAATTATCTTTATTATATAGTGTATTAATTAGATTTTCTAATTGCTCTTCTTTAAAATGATCTTGAAGGTATTTTAAAATTACCTTTAATTGTATTTCTTGATAAAATAGTAAATATGAAACTAGTTCCCAATCTATATTTAATTCATAATTTATAAAATCTGATAAATAAAAAATTATAAAATCATTTAATTCTATTTCTCTTAGGAAATTTTGCTCTTTTTTTGAGAAATAAGGAGTATCTATTAATTTTTGATTATATAGATTCCATATAGAAATTTTTATATTATCAAAAGAATTTTTTAGTAATTTTAAAAAATCCAAAAATTCTCTATCTTCATAACTTGTTAATTTATTTTCTATATCTATTATATAAAGATTTTCATTTTCTATATTTATTTGATTCAAAACTACTTCTAATTGATTTATTAAAAAGAAACATAATTTTAATTCTTTAATCTTATTTTTATTTTCCAAATTATCTACTTCTTCTTTGTTTAAATTTTCTAATTTATTTGAAATTAATTGTTTTAATAAATTTAATTTTATTTTTACGTCCTCTATTAAAAATAAAGTATCATCTATTTTTTGTTTATTACTTGTATTATTTATTTGAAAAATATCTATAATGACATCAAATTCATTTACTAAATTTTTTTTTATTGCATTTTGGTAATAAAAATGTATAGTTGTTGGTGAATCTAGTTGTAAATTATATATTTCATTTATTATTTGTAAAGCATTATATGATAATAAATCTACAAAATTTATATTTGTATTATAAATTTCTTTTATATTCATTATTGTATATAATTTATAATTTTTTTTATAATTTTTTTAATTATAGCATTAAGTTATTCTTATTATTTTCCTCCGCCGCTACTACCGGATGAGCCACTACTACCAGATGAACCACTACTACCAGAAGATCCACTACTACTAGCTGATCCACTAGATCCAGAAGTACTACCAGACCCTGAGGAACTACTAGCACCTGAAGAACTACTAGTACCTTCGCCACCTTTAGAGTTATCTGGAGCCTTTTGGCCAAATTGGCTAAAATCACCAGGTTCTAGTTTATTTTGATTATCTTTAGTAGGTTTTCCATCTTTGTTAGAATCTATTATTACTGCTGGTTTATTTTCTCCTCCTATATTAACGTTTTGATCTGGTTTTAAATCAAAGCTTTTTCCATCGTTTGTAGTAGCTTTTCCAGATTGTAGATCTATTTCTTTTATGTTAGCATCTAGAGTTGATTTTAATTCATTTTGATCTACTTTTCCGTCTTTGTTATAATCAATTGATACTTGTAAACCTTTTAATTCATCTCCAGTAATTTTGCCATCTCCGTTTTTGTCATATTTAGCTAAATCACTTAAATTAGCTAAAACTCCATTTTTTAGATCTAGAGTACCTCCATTTTTTAAAGTTTCTAAATCCTTAGGAGAAAAAGCAGTTAAAAATGCATCTCCAATTTGTTTTACACAAGAAGAACTAGAACCTCCACTTGAAGATATACTAGGAGAACTATAACTACTTGCTCCAGCAGCTCCAGCAGCAGCTGCATTAAAAGCTCCTGCAGCGCCTATAGCTCCAAAAGCTCCAAAACCCATAGCAGCAGCTTGCACTCTTAAATTATTAATTAAATTTGGATTCTTTTTTAATAAAAATGCAAAAGCAAAAAATGACACATTTCCTAAACTCATAGATATAAAACCAAAATAAAATTCTAATTCGCTTATTGATATTTCTAAACTACTACAAATGTTGTTAACTTCTTGTTTTTGCTCTATACTTAACTGATTATAATAATATCCATAACTGGCATAGTTATTATTAATTAACATATTTAATCACCTACCTTTACTTATTTTTTTTATTTTTACTTTTTGTTTTATTAATTATTTTATAATTTTTTTTTTTAATGTTTTATGAAAAATTTATTAATATTATTAAAAAAAAGTAAAAAAAATAAAATTTTTTTAAATTTTTAATAATATCATTTTTTATACTAATATATTTTTGATAATAAAAAATAAAAAACAATTAATGTTTTTGAATATTTTAGAAATTAATTACTAAAAAAATTTTGATTATATTAATTTAATTAAGTTTATAAAGGATTAACTTTTCTATAAGAAGCGACAAATCCTGCACTAAATGCTGGATAATTAAAAGATGGCATTGGCATAGATGAAAAAGCTATAAAACTACTAAACATACCTAATACAGGTAAAACCATATTAGGATTTTTAAAATTATTAGAAATAAATCCCATTGATAATGGATTTAATAAAGAAAATAAATTCATTATAGGATTATTTGTAAAAGAATTCAGTAAGGCAAATATATTCATTGGATTTATATTGTTATTAGAATTATAAAACCCTAGACCTTTGATATTATTTAGATTATTTAGAATATTATTTAATAAATTAATTTGATTTTCAAATTGTTTTTGATTAATTAATTCTTGGGCTCTTTTATATATTAATTGTAAATGTTTAACTACTTTAGTTATTGCTTCTTTTAATTTTTCTTGATAATTATTTATATTATTTAGTAATTGTTTTAAGTTATTAAGTTTTACATCTAATTGTTGGAGTTTATTTTGAAGTTGATTAACTTGATTTTGAAGTTCATTGGCTTTATTTCTTAGTTCTTGAGCTTTTTGTTGTAATTGTTGTGCTTGAGTTTTAAGTTGCTGAGCTAAATTTTTAAGAGCCATAGCTTGTGCTCTTAATGCTTGAGCTTGAGAAATTAAAGAAGCTCCTGCAGAAGCTGTAAATGGATTAGATAGTAATGCTTGTCCTTGTTGTTCTAATACTGTTGCACTTTGCTCTAAATTATTTGCTTGCATCTCATAATTATTAGCTTGATTTCTTAAATTGTTTGCTTGTTCATTTAATTGATTAGCTTGATTATTTAATTGATTTATTTGGTTATTTAGTTGCTCTATTCTTTGCTGAATCTGAACTTTATGATGCTCTATATTCCTTATATTATTTAAAACTTTATTTTTATCAACTTCTACTTTTTGATATATTTTAGCTAATTGATTATATTTATCTAAATATAATTTAAATTGATCACTTAAAGTATTTAAATCATTTATTTGAGAATAGTAAGATTCATTGGGTTCAGGTACTGCAGGAATTGGCTCAGGATTGTATGAAGTATTTATATTATTTGGTCTAACTGTTGAATATAAATCATTATAATCTACTACATTTAAGTCTTCTTTAATATATCCATCTAATGATAAATTTGAAAAACTTATGCTTGAAGTAGATATGAAATTAGTTGGTTGTATATAATTAGTACCTATTATGTTTAAATTAGAAAAAACATCAAATGACATAGCTTTTAATCCCCCTTATTTATTTTTATCTATTATTTATATAATCACTTTATAAAAAAATTAATATTAATTTTATTTTTTTTTACACATTTTTTACAAATTTTATTTTTTTATTATATAATCGCTATCTATTGTCTCTTGGTTTTTTGTATTAATTATATTTATACTAAATTCTCCTTTATTTAAATTTAAATTAGATAAATCAACTAAAAGATCTTGATTTTCATTCTTCTTTAAATTGGAAAGTTTTTCATTGTAAATTATGTTTTTATTCGAATCAACTATATTTATAACATAATCATCTAAATTTATATTTTCATTAAGTGGATTAATTATTTTTATAAAGAATTTATTATTTTGAATATTAAAGATACACATAGTGGGAGGTAAAGGAGAATTATCTTGATCTAAAGGTTGCCATATTAAAGAAGGAAATTGTATATTATATCCTGCTTTTAATAGATATTTTAAAGCATTAACCATTAGAAATCTATGTAATCTAGCAAAATATTGATCATTTCCACTATCCCAATCATTCCCATACCACCAAAACCAATCTGAACCTTCACTAGCAAATAAAGTATGCCAGGCTTTATATAAGTAATATTTAGTTCTGTCAGATTTATCTGGTTCTTTCAATTCTTTTATTTCATCTATTAAGGGGATTTTAATAAATTCTTGTCTAAGTTTATTTAACATATTCCAGGCTTTATTTTCTGAATCTTCACCTATCCAAGTAGATAGATCACCATAAACCCAACTACCAGTAGCTAAAGGTTCTAACTCCCATTGCTTATCTATTGGTTTTATATTTGTTATAAATTCTTTAGGAGTCATTGTTATTATTTGATTATCTTTGTTTAATAAATCATATAAAGCTAATAAAAAATCTTTACCGTCATTTTGATAATAAGTCCATACATTTTCTCCATCACAGGTATTAGTAATAAAAATGGGTTCATTTTTAGCGGAATCTATGTGCTTTAAAGATTTAACAAAATTAATGTAATCTTTAGCAGCATCTATTCCATCTGATTTACCTCTATAATAACCATAATCCCAACCTATTTTATCATGTAAGGATCTAGGTACTACTGTTAAGGCATCATCATTAAGATTGTCAATAAATTCATTGTCAACATCTACTCTATAAGGCATTAAAACATCATAAGCATGCCCAGATTTCATTACTACTTCATTACCTGTAGCAATCCACTTTACTCCGTTTTTAACAAAATGTTTAATAATACTTTCACTAACTGCTCCTTCTCCAGGCCACATACCTACTGGATACTGACCAAATAATTTCTTATAATACTCTGCAGCTAATTTTACTTGCATATTTGCATCTTCTGGATATTTAAATTGATTTGGTAGTTTATCATTAGGATTTGATTCTTTAGCTACATTTGTATCATCTATTAATGGAAGTATTGGATGATAAAATGGTGTAGTAGTTATTTCTACTTGACCTTTATTCTGTAAATACCTATGGATTGGAATTACAAATTTCATTATTTTATAAGTTTCTAAGATAATATCTTTTGCATCTTGCTCTGTAAAGTTTTTACCTTGTATTCCTTTTAAATAAATATCTTTTATTTTTGTTACTTTATCTTTTATTATATTATTATTTTCATCTTGACCTATTAATTCAACTTCTTTAGTTAAGAAATCATAATCAAACCAAACTAAGTTAAACCAAACTTTTAGATTTAGGTAATCTTGATTAGTTAATGGTTCATTATTTTTAACTTTATCATATAGTTTTTTATAAGCTGGATATTTTGCTATTTGAGAATCATAATGAGCATCAAAGAATCTTTTTTTAGCATATTCTTTATCTTCATTAGTCCATGAACTAACAGGCTTAAAAAGTAAATCTAAAGCTCTATCTAATTTTTGATAAGGGAAATATTTTTCGTCTAGATAGTGTGGGCTTTTTTCATCTGCATAATCTTTCATTTTCTCAATGTAATCTTGAATTTGAATTAATAGAGAAGGAGTTAAATTTATAGTTACTTTTACTTTAGGGAAATTAAGTAGGATAGCTGCCATATCGTAATAATCCTTAGTTGCATGTAATCTAACCCAAGGAGCAGTATAAGTATCTTTTACGGGATCTTTATATAAAGGTTGATGTTGATGCCATAATATATTTAAATAAATAGGATCCATTTTACTTCTCCCCCCTTTTTTATTTTTTATTTATCTCTATTATCTTTTTTATATATAAAAAAATAAAATTCCTTGTTTGAAAATTAAAATATATTTTTAAGAATTAGCTAAAATATTTACAATGTTATATATAGCTTGAATTCTGTTAAATAAAGCAGTGTAATCTATTTTATTAGCCTCATCTGTTGCTTTATGATAATCATTGTGTAATAATGAAGTAAACATAATAACAGGAACCCCTTTTTTATAAAAAGAGTAATGATCAGAATAAGGAAAGAGATGAAAATTCTCTCCTTTTATTATATCAAAATCTTTGTTAGAATTTAAATTTTCAAGAGTTTCTTTTAAAAAATTAGCTTCTTTTGGATTTAAGGAATCATAGATAGCTGTTAAAGGTTTATTTCCATTTCTACCTACCATATCCATATTTATCATATACTTAATATTATAATTTGGAAGTAATTCTTTTAGTTCATTAGCTAAATTTTTAGAGCCAATTAAACCCATTTCTTCTGCATTAAATCCCACAAAAATTATAGTTCTTTTAGTAGGGTATTTAGAAAATAATCTAGCTAATTCTAACATTGAAACTGTTCCACTAGTATTATCATCTGCTCCATTGCATATTTTATCTCCTGGTACTTTAAAGCAATAAAAACCTTCTCCTATATGATCAAAATGAGCACCAACTATTATTGCTTCTTTTTTTAATTCTGGATCTTGACCTTCTACTATTCCTATAACATTATTTACATTTAATCCATTCCATTTAAAATTTTGAAGATAATTATTAAATGGTTTTAAATTATATTCTTTAAATTTATTAACTAAAAATTCCTGAGCTTTAAAATTACCTTCAGTACCTACTAATCTACCATCAAATTCATCACTACTTAATATCTCTAAATTATTTTTTACCTGACTTTTATCTATATCTATTTTAGTTCCTTTTAAATTATTTATATTATAAAGTTTATTTATTTGTATTAATTTCATCTTATTTCTCCTTAATTTATAATTTTTGAATTGTTTTTATTAAATTTTTTTAATTATTAAAATCTTGTTTATTATAATCAAAGTAAGATATTTTAATATTTTTATAAGAAGCATTTAAAATTTTATAAGGATTATATTGATTAATATAAACTTTATTAACATAAACTGGATTAACATAACTGGGACTTACATAATTATTATTTATATAAATTCTATTTATCATTACTTGAGGTACATAAGTAGGATTAACGTAAACTCTATTAACATAAACTGGAGATACATATACTGGACTAACGTTTGCACTAAATACTTTATCATTTAAAAATATTAAAGATATTATCAATAAAAAGATAATATTTAGTAAGTTTTTTTTGTTTATTTTTGTTTTCATTTGTATCATGATTTGTCCCTCCTTTTATTTTTTTAGTTTTATTTTAGTTTTGTTTTACTTTTTTATAAAATCTTTAAAATGGATTGTTGTTTTTTTATGTAAAAAAAGTGTTAAAAAAAGATAATTAATTAGATTATAGAATTTTATAATATAAAGATTTTTTTTGAAAAATAAGTAATAAGGAGGTTTTTTATGAAAGCTCAAAAAATAAGATTATTTAATTTGAAACCAGAGTTTGAAGATATAGGACAAGAAATATTAGAAGAAATAAAAAAAGTATTAGAATCTGGAGTATTTATAATGGGAAAAAATGTAGAAGAATTAGAGGAAAATTTAGCAAAATATTTTAATGTAAAGTATGCTATAACAGTTAATTCAGGTACTGATGCTTTATTAATTTCTTTAAGAGCAATAAATATAAAAGAAGGAGATGAAATTATAACTACTCCATTTACTTTTTTTGCTACTTCTGAAGTCATTAATAATATAGGTGCTATACCAGTTTTTGTTGATATTGACGAAAGTTTTAATATAGATGTTAATTTAATAGAAAAATCAATTACTAATAAAACTAAAGCAATAATCCCAGTACATTTATTTGGATTACCTGTTAATATGGAAAAAATAATGGAAATAGCAAGGAAGTATAATTTATATGTAATAGAGGATGTAGCTCAGGCTTTTGGGGCTAAGTATAAAGATAAATTAGTAGGTACTTTTGGAGATTTAGGAGCTTTTTCATGTTTCCCTACTAAGAATTTAGGAGCTTATGGAGACGCTGGCTTTATCTTAACAAATAATGAGGAACTATATAAAAGATGTAAAATGTTAAAAGTACATGGAAGTTTTAAAAAATACTATCATGAAGAGTTTGGTTATAACTCTAGAATGGATGAAATCCAAGCTGCTATCCTTAAAGTAAAATTAAAATATATCCAAAAGTTTAATAACCATAGAATACAAGCTGCTAACTTATATAATGAAATATTATCTAAAAATCCTTATATAATTACTCCTAAAGTTTCAAATAATTTTTATCATGTTTATCATCAATATACTATATTATTAAAAGATAACTCCCCTATTAATAGGGATAATTTGAAAAAGGAATTAGAATCTAAAGGTATAGAAACTAATATATATTATCCTTATCCTTTACATAAGCTACCTGTTTATTTAAATACTAATAATTACAAAGCTTATTATCCACTAACTAATTCAGAAGATATATCTAATAGAGTTTTAAGCTTGCCTATGTATCATTATATTCCATTAAATGATGTAGAATATATTGCTAATAGTATTAATCAAATCTTTAATATTTAGTAAATATTAAATAAGGGAGTGAAGTGTTATAAATAATTTAGAACAATTTTTAAAAGAAAATCCTAATTGGAAAATTATTGATAATAAATTATATAGAGAAATAAATTTAAATAATTTTAAAGAAGTGGTTTTATTTTTTAATTTAATAGCATTTTTAGCTGAAAAATTAAATCATCATCCAGATTTAGAAGTATCTTATAAAAAAATAATAGTAAAACTCTTTACTCATTCAAATAACTCAATAACTGATAAAGATATAGAATTAGCAAATTTAATTGAAAAAAATATATCTTAGATAATTTATATAGCTTTTTTGTAATTAGATTTTTAATTTGAATTGGACTTAATTATTTCTAACAAACTGACTAACAGTATTAATGGATCTTATTTATTAATTTCTTAAAATATTTTTTGATTTT
>JBMFOW010000066.1:0-8503 GCA_049969455.1 bacterium
TAAAAAAAGTGTTAAATTTTTTATATTTTTATTTTATTTTTTTTTAAAACGATTATATTATTAATAAAGGGTGGTGTTATAGTTTATGGAAGTTAAATATATTTTGAGTGATTATTTGGAAAAAGCTATGGAACAAGCAATTTATGATAAATTGGAAGATGGTACTTTTGTTGGTATTATTCCTGTTTGTACAGGATTAATTGCTTTTGGTAATACTCTTATTGAAACCCAAACTCAACTTCGTTCTGTGCTTGAAGAGTGGGTATTACTTGGATTGAAAATGGGTCATGAATTACCTGTAATATCGGGAATTGATCTAAACAAAAAGCCAGTTTATGAATCGCTTGAAGCCTTGTAAGCGTAGAGAATTTATTAATAAACTGCGCAAGTTAGGATTTAAAAGCCCTTTTTCTGGGGGTAAACATCATTTTATGATCTATGAAAAAAAGCGCTTAGCAATTCCCTCTAATGATGAATATTCTGTACCACAGTTAAGATTAATGTTAAGAGAAGTTTCAAATATTTTACAACGCGAAATAACTATTATAGAATGGAATTCTATAAACATATAATAAATAAAATAATATAAATCAATAAAAAACAAAGAATTTATGATTTTGAATTAAAAGAAAACAAATTGAATTCAAAAAATAAATAAAACTTCTTAGAAAATAATTAAAAATAAAAAGATTGTGGAAATAATAGAGTTGATATAAAGGTTTATTTTCTTTTATTAAAAGAAAGATAATGTAAAAAAAGTGTTAAATTTTTTATATTTTTATTTTATTTTTTTTTAAAATGATTATATTAATATAAATAGAAATAAATTTAGGAGGTTAAAATTTTTATGATTAATTTTAATTATAATTATAGAGATCTAAATACTAATAAGTTTTTAAATAAAGAAGTTGATAATATATCTAATGTATCTAATCCTGAAATAAAATTAACTACGTATAATGTAGAGAATTTATTTGATAAATATGATGATCCTAATAAATCAGACGGACCCTCTAAAAAGGATAAGGAATTAAAAGCACTTGCTGAAATTCTGAAACAAAATAATAGTGATATTGTAGCTTTGCAGGAAGTTGAAAATAAAGAGATATTGCAAGAATTATTAAATATGGCGGGTTTAAAGGATAAGTACAATATTATTGTTGGCAAAAGTGATGATAGAGGGATAGCAACTGCTTTGTTAATAGATAAAAAATTTCCTATAAAAAAAATAGATATCCATCAAAATGATACAACTTTTAAAAGGCCACCTGTAGAGGCTATAGTAGAATTAGCTCCAGGTTTTAACGTTAAGATCTTTTCAGTACATCTTAAATCTAAAAGGGGTGGAGAAGAATCTGATATTCAACGTAAAAAAGAAGCATCTAAATTAGTAGAATATGCTAAAAAAGATAATATGCCTACTATTCTAATGGGAGATTTTAACGATAGCCCTGATTCTTCTACAATATCTATTATTAAAAATAATGAATTTACTGATGTAAGACAATTAGATAGTTTATCTAAAGAAACTAATTTACCTACTCATTATAGTAATAATCCTAAATATGGAGCACATATATTAGATTATATTTTTTTAAACGATAAAGCAAAAGAAAAATTAAATGTTGTTCAAGGTAGTTTTGATATAACAGGTAAATATGATAACCCTTTAGCTGCTGTTGCTAGTGACCATAGAGCTGTTAGTATTAAATTGAATCTCCAAAATATTATATACTCTAAATTTGAAAATGCATTAACCTAAATATTATTGATTTAATTAATAAAGCAAAATAAATTTTTTTTACATGAAAAACTAAAAGACTTAATTTTGTAAATAATATTAAATTATAAAAGCTTTATAAATTATATAAAATTTTTAATTTTGATGTTTTTTGATATTAAAAAGTTATTTTAATAACAATGTTTTTTAAAATATTTAAAATTATTATAGATGAAACTGACTCTACTCAAGAATATTTAAAAAGAAATTTTATTAATACTTTGGAAAATAATTTAAAAATAGTTATTAGTTATAAACAAACTAAAGGAAAAGGAAGTAGTAATAGATTTTGGATATCACTAGAAGGTGGATTATATTTATCCCTAAATTTTCCTTTACATATGCTAAAAATTAATAAACAGTATTTTAGTTTAATTTCTGTTTTTATAGGTATTATTTTGTTAAAATCTTTATTTAGTTTTTTTAAATATTGGGATTCTAATTTTAGCAGTAATTTGTCTTTTAAAATTTTCAATATTTTTAAAGATAACTTAAAAATTATTTTTCCTAATGATATAGTTTTAGTTGATGAAGGTAAAATATATAAGCTTGGTGGAATTCTAACTGAAACTTATAAAAATAATCTTATTATAGGTATAGGGATTAATGTAATTAATGAAATAGAAAATTATTTTAAAAAAAATCAAGATTTTTTTTGATCATATACCTATATCTATAAAAGAATATATTCTAAAAAAAACTATTTATAAAGATATTGATCTTTTAGATATAAACTTTAAAAATTCAAAGAAAATAATAAATATTTTATCTAATTTTGTGTCAGTTTATATTGTTTTTTATCTTTTGAATTTGAATGATTTATTAATAGAAAAAATAATAAATGAATTAATTATTTTTGATTATACTCCTTACTTAAGGAATATAAAGTTAAAATATATTAAACAAATTGATAATAAAAATCAGGAAGTAGAGGATTTTTTTGATAAAATAATACCAGATTATAGATTCTTAATTGCTAAACTAGTAAAAAGTAATACTAACAAACAAGAATCTTATAAACAAGAAGTTGATATAATTAATTTTTCTCATATTAGAAGGATATTTTATTAATTACTTTTATTAAGTACTTTTATTTAAAATCTCTTATTGATATTATGATAATATTTTTCTTTAAGTTAATCTCAATACTTATAATTAAACTTTATATTTCATTATGAATTATATTTCCTTTTTCAGATACAGCTATAACTAGATCTTTGTAAGCAACAGAATATAATGTTTTGTTAATTGTAGTATTTTTTTTATACCATGTATTTCCATCTTCTGAAATTATTAAACTACCTTTTTGACCTACTGCTATAAATAAATTATTGGAATATATTACTTTAAGTAAATCTTCATTAACTGGGGATTTAATTTCATACCATTTTTTTAAATCGTAACTTTTTAGAATAGTTCCATTAGCTCCTACTGCTATTACTAAATCATTATTAGTAGCTAAACTATATATATGTTTTTCAGTATTAGTATTGGATTTAAATAATCCTATATCTTGTTCTAAGATTAGAATAATTCCCATTAAACCTGAAATTACGAAGTAATCATTAAATGGGATAACGCTTGTAAAATGTGCTAAAAAATCGTGATTAAAAGGTTCCCAATTATTTAAATCTTGTGATATTAGTATCTTCCCATTTAATCCTACTGCTATCCAGATATCGTTTCCAAATGATATACAATTAAAAGAAATATTATTAAATATTAATTTACTCCATTTTGAATAATCTAATAAATTAGATTTATCTGAAATTTCATTTTTTAAAATAATACCATTATCTCCAACTATAACTATATTATTTTCATTAAAAGCAATACTTCTTAAATGATTATTTATATTTAAATTAATTAATTCCCAAGAGATTAAGTTTTTATTATTTTTTATATTTAAATTATTTTTTAAATTATTTTCTAAGGGTTGTGATATTAGCAAATTTCCGTTTTTAGCAGATACTATAAAGATATTATCTATTGAAACTATATCAAGTAAATCATTTTTGCAAGGAGTTTTAGTTAAAACAAATTTTTCTAAACTAATTTTTTTCTTTTTTTCAGTAAAAACTCCTACAAAATAATTACTACCTAATTTTTCTATATCTTCTTTGTTTAAGCTTGTAAAAGAAGTATTTTTTAATTTAGCATAAATAACAGAAAATAGATCTTCATTAATGTTGGTTTGTATTATTTCCCAATTTCTAGCATCTTTAGAAATTAATATATTACCTTTTGTAGAGGTAGCAATAAATAGATTGTTTTCATATATTACTTTAAATATATCTTGTTTAAAGTTTAGTTCTATATTTTCAAAATTTTCTAAATCATAAGATAGTAAGATTTTTCCGTTTTTACCTACTATAGCATAAACATCTTTATTAAAAGAATCTTTTCCTAAAGTACAAGAATTTAAGGTATAAGTAGTATTTGAATTTTTAGGAAACCAATTAATCCCATTTTCTGAGATTAAAATTTTTCCATTTTGACCTAATGCTATAAATTTATTATTTAAAAAGCTAATATTTTCAAAAGATAAATCTGAAGATAAAGTTAATTTATTCCAATTAATCCCATCATTTGATATTAAAATTTGTCCATTATATCCAACTACAATAAATATACCATTACCAAAAGTTATGGATGTTAAAATAGAAGAAGTATTTGATTTTTGTTTTTTCCAACATATAAGATCTTTAGAGGTTAATATAACTCCATCCCAACCAACTATTACCCATAATTCTTCATTTGCTGATATTGAATTTAACCAATAATTGTAATCTAAGTTTTTTATTTCCCAGTTTATTGAATCGTTGGATACTAATATTTTTCCATCATTTTTACTTATTGCTACTAATATATCATTTTTAAAAAGTATGTCATTTAGAGCTATTCCTACATTTTGAAAACTCCAATTTTTACCATCTATTGAACTTAAGATACTTCCTTTTGAACCTATTACTATATACATAAGATTTAGTATAAATTATTACTATTTTATCAAATATTTTTTATTAGCTAACTTTTTAAATTTGTTTTTAAGTTTATATAGTATTTTATAAGGATAAAATAGTTATGTTTCTTTGTTTATTATCTCCTTTTCTATATGAAAAATACTTGTTACTACAATATGTGCATTCATTTGTATCTATTATTTCTATTTCTATTTTTTTTAATTTACTTAAACATTTAATGGATTCTTGTATTTGGGATTTAGCTATAGAAATTAAATCTAAGAATATTTTATTGTTTTTTTGGTAGTAAAATTGAGTATTTATATTTAGAGTATTTATGAAATCATATTTAACTTCATAACAGCAATTTCTTATAGCTGGACCTATATATATAAATATTTTTAAATTTTTGTAATTATTTATGTAATTATTTAGTATATCAAAGAAATTAAAAATAATATTATTAAAAATGCCTTTCCATCCTGCATGTAATATACTCCCAATTATGAAACTATTTAAATAATTACTTAAATAATTATTTAAATTTAAAGAATTATCTAAGTTATTTAACATATCATTATTAAAAACTAAGATAACAATGGGTAGGCAATCTGCAGTCAAAACTCCTATTGAAAAATATTTAAAAAAATAAATATCATTATTATCAAAATATATACCGTCAAAACTTAGTTCCTCTTTAAGATAATTTACTTTAGGTTTTAGTAAGTAAGATAGTTTTAGTATTTTATTTGTATGTTTTTGAATTGGTAGGATCACGTTTAGTTTATTAAATTTGTTTTTTACTAAATTAATTCTATTTATTAAATTTTTTTGATCAAAATCATCTTTAGTACTTGAGTAGATTTTAAAATTATATATATTCATTTTTATTTTTTAATTTTAATCTACTATAAATATGCCTGGTTTATTTTTAAAATAATGTAATTTACTATTAACACTATCTTTGTTAACTGAATTTATATAATCTAAGTAATTATTAGTAAATTCTAATGGGATATCAAATAATAGAGATTTAGCTAACAAAGAAGCTTTAAATGATCGTTTTATAAAACTATCTATATAATTTCCTACAATGTAATTTTTAGCAATATCTATTTCATTTTCATGAAATCCATTATTTATTATGTTATTAACTTCATTAAATAGAGCGTTAATTGCTTTGTTTTTATTTTCTTTAGATGTTAGCATTGTAAATTTAATATTTCCAGATTTTATAGGAAGTGGTTCATAGTATGAAGTAATTACATAAGCTAACTCTTGTTTTTCTCTTATATTTACAAATAATCTACCTGACATAGATCCTAAAATTGAAGAAATAACTTTATAATCAAAGAAATCTAAATTATAAGTTGGAGCAGGATAAATTATGCATATTCCTGTTTCTACTTTATTTAATTTATGAGTAATCTTTTTAGGTATTATATCAAAATTATACATCTCGTTTATAAAATTATGATTTTTATTTAATATTTTTTTTAAATTTTTAAATACTAGTTGTTCAAAATTAGGGGTAGTATACCCTGAAATAATGATTAATTTTTTTATATTTTTAGAATTTATTAATTTTTCATACCAATTAATTAGATCTTTTCTGTTAAATTTTTTTATATTTTTTATATTTCCTTTTACATCGTTTGCTAAAAATGAATTATAAAAAGATTTATCGGCATATGCAGTTAAATATGAATATACATCATCTTTAAGAACCTTTATACTATTAATTGCATCTCTTTTTACTTCTTCTAAATCAAAACTTCTAAAAATATAATCATATAATATATTGTTTAAAACATATATAGCTTCTTTGTAGTTATAAAAAGGAAAAGATAATGATATTCCACTATTAAAATAACCTCCAAAACTGCTTATGCTTATTGAATATTTTTCTAGATAATAATTTAAATCTTCATATTTGAATTTTTTGGTTGATCTAGTTAAAGTTTTAAAAACTAAATAATTTAGTCCTAGTTTATTTATTTTTTCTAAGTAGCTTCCACTTAAAAAATAAACACTTAAATAAGTAATAGGAATTGAATTATCTGGAATAACAAAAACTAAATCATCTAAAGAATAAAATTTCAATTTTAAATCAATATCTTTTAGTGAATTATTCATTGTTTTATACCCTCCTATATTAAAACTTTTTTTATTTAATAATTTCGACTTCTAAATCTAAGTTATAGTTATTGGATTTAGCTTTGGATTGGATAGTTTGAATAATATGATAAACATCTTTGAATTTAGCGTTGTTGAAATTAATAATGAAATTAGGATGTTTTTCTGATACTTTAGCTCCATTATAGGTATATCCTCTGAATCCTAAGTTATCAATTATTTCCCAAGCTCTTAAAATTTTGTCATTAAAATATATATTTTTAAAAACACTGCCACACGATGGTATATTTAGAGGTTGACTTGATAATCTTTTTTTCCAAGTATTATTGTAAATATTTAATAATTCTTCTTTATTTTTTTTTGTTTTAAATTCAAATTCTATATATAGTATATCATAAAATAAGTTATTATTAGCTTCTTCTTTAAAAAATGAATTTCTATATGAAAAAAATTGAGATCTATTTTTATCATTAATTTTTATGATTTTTATTTTTCTTTTTTGTCTATTAAAGATGTAAATAGTAGATATATATTTAGATATTTCAATAGAAGGGATTCCTGCATTATTAAATACACTACCTCCGACACTTGCAGGAATTCCCGCTAACTCTTGATATGAATCAAAATTTAATTCTATCAATTTTTTTATAAAATATTGTAGCTCTAAACCTGCATTAACTAATACTTTATTTTCATAATTAATGAAATATCTTTCTTTATTTATTATGAAAACTTTTTCTATTAAATATTCATCTGTAATTAATAAGTTACTACCTTTTCCTATTATTTTATATGGGATTCCTTTTTGTGAAAGATACAATAAAACTTTTATTAAATCAAATGTATTATTAACAATAAATACTCCTAAGCTTTTTCCACCTATTTTATAAGTAGTTAAATTTGATAAATTTATATTACGATAAAACTTTAAAATGTAATCATTCTCTATTTTTAACACTAATGTTTTTATTTAGATTTTTTATTTTTTTTGAATTTATTTGTTAAATTAGGTAATTTTACAAATTTAGAATTAGTTTTTTCTAATTTTTTTAAAGCTTTTTTAGTTATTTTATGAGCATGAATTTCTAAAGTTTTAGTTAATTCTCCATTACCTAAGATTTTAATTTCTTTATCTAGTTTATCTTTATATTTTATTAATCCTACTTTATTTAATAGATCTGGAGTAACAATTGTATTGTTATCAAATATGTTTAAATCTGATAACTTAACTATATGATATTCTTTTTTAAAGATATTAGTAAATCCTTTAGAAGGGACTCTTAGGTATAATGGATTTTGACCGCCTTCAAAGAATGGAGGTTTTGCTCCTCCACTTCTTGCTTTTTGTCCTTTTGTACCTCTTGTAGCTGTTACTCCATGACCACTACCTAAACCTCTTCCTAGTCTTTTTCTTTTTTTCTTACTGTTTTTATATGGTTTTAATTCTTGTAAATACATAATTACACCCCTTCTTATTTATATTTTATTCCTCAGTATTGTTATTTTCTAATTCATTATTAGGTTTGTTAAATTTTTTGTAATTAGGTTTATTGAACTTCTTTTTGAAATTATCTTTTGATTTAAAGTTTCGTTTATTGTCAGGATTTTTTACTTGGTTTTCTGG
>JBMFOW010000067.1:0-8282 GCA_049969455.1 bacterium
GCGGAAGTAGCGGAATAATTGGAGGTGTAGGAGGAGGTGTAGGTGGAGGTGTAGGTGGAGGAGCAGGAGGAGGAGCAGGTGGAGGAAGTGGGAATGTTATAACTCTTGCCTCAGCAACTCCAACACCTGGAACAGTTACTCCTTATACCTTTGGAGGTACTGATCCTGTAGAAGAATTTGCTAATGGTTTATTTGACGGTACTAATTATTTTATAGTCGGAAACGATTTCCCTACTGGTGCAGGTGCTAATCCTAATGTATATCTTTTTAAATTTGATACTTCTTTAAATAACGCAAGTGTTTCTCCAGTTACAATTGATTTCAATTCAGGAACCAATGGCCAATTTGGTAACCCTTATATAGATCAAGATACTAATAATGTATATATTGAAGGAGGCCATAATAACGGAACAGACAATGATATTTTTGTAGCAAAGATAAATAAATCTTCTTTAGGGCTTGACAATAACTTTGTAGATGCAAATCCTAATACTCCTAATGGGGTAGTTTTGTTAGATAGAGGAAATTCTGAAACACCAGGTGGATTACTTGTAGATTCAACAAATAATGTCTTATATGTTTCAGGTTACAATAATCAAGGAAAAGTTATAATATTTAAATTAGATACTACTAATGGAAGTCTAGTAAATACATTTGGAACTAATGGATATGCAGAAATAGATGCAGACAATAATAACACTACTCAAGAAATGGCTACTGATATCTTATTTGATGGTACTAATCTAATAGTAGTTGGAGAACAACAAAATAGCCAAACTACTAACTTAATGTTATTTAAAGTTAATCCAAATACCGGAGCATTAGTAAATAATAGTTTATTAACAATAGCTCCACCAAGTGGTGAAACATTTGTAGCAGCACCTTTAGATGCTTATACAATTGGTAATAAAGTATATTTAGGGGCTAATTTACAGCCTTCAGGTAAAAGTGTATTAGCTGTCTTTGATTTATCTAATAACACTACTAATTACTTCACATTTAAAGATTCTTCTAATAATGATATAACAATTGATATAGCAGATATTAATTGTAGTGGAACTACTCTTTATTTAAGTGGTACTTATATAAATAGTTCTAATAATAGTCCTGCTTACATCAAATTTGACACATCTAATAATACAGGTTCATATTACATACTAAATACTAATACAGATACTAGAACATGGGGAAATATAGTAAATGGAACAACTTTATTATTATTGGGAGGAAAAAATACAACTCCTGGACAATTTAGAATAGTTCCAGTTAATAATCCATAAAAATTTTTATAAATTTAAATATATATATAAGGAGGGCCTAAAAAGCTCTCCTTTTTTATTTTTCTCTTTTTATTTTATTCAAAAACATTTTATCTATTTTCTTTTTAATAAATTACTAATAAATTATATTAATAAAAATCCTTCTAATACTTCAAAAAATTTCAAAAGTAAAAATTTGAATTCTAGATTTAATCGTTATTTTTTTATATTTTCTTAATATTTTTTTTTAATAAAGTTATTTTTCTTAATAAAGGAAAGTTTTCTTAAACATTTAAATATTTAATTAAGACAATATTTAAATAATATATATTTAAATAAAAAGGGGAAAAAATATGTTGATAAATAAATCTTTAAATAAAGATCAAATTTATAAAAAAGTCAAAGAACATAATATTTATTTAGCTTATTTAGGAGGGATACTAAGTTTATTATATTGGGATGATAGAGTAACAATGCCTAAATTAGCTAATGAATATAGAGATAAACAAATAGCAATCTTAACAGAATACATACATAAATTAAAAACCTCTAAAAAATATTCAAAACTTATAAATATGCTAGATGAAAATGATTACGAAAAGTATAGCGAACAATGGGTAAATATAAAATGGTGGAAATACCTACACAATAGAGATAGTAAAATCCCACCTAAATTAATATCTAAATTATCAAATTTAATCCCTATATCAATAAATAGATGGGAAAAAGCAAAAGAAAATAAACCAAAATCTCTAAAAGATAACAATCTTAAAGAATATCTAAATTACTTAAAAAAAATAATAGAAATAAATAAAGAGTTTATAAATTTATGGGGCTATGAAACTGAACCTTACGAAGCTCTATTAAAAGAATATGAACCCAGTTTCTTACCTTCTGAAATTCAAAATACTTTTGATGATCTATTAACAAAAACTAAAGAACTAATAAATAAATACTACAATAGATCTCAAAAAGTAACAGATATATTAAAAGGTGAATTTGATATAAAGAAACAAGAAGAATTTTGCAAGTTTTTAATAAAAAAAATTGGTTTTAGTGAAGATTTTTCAAGGTTAGATCCTACTTCACATCCTTTTGCTAGCTCAATATCCCCAAAAGATATAAGGATTACTACAAAGTATATTAAAGAAGATATAGGGAATTCAATTTTTGGGACTTTACATGAATTAGGACACGCTATCTATGACTACAATTTACCTGAAGAATACTTTGGACAACCTAAAGGTAGTGCAGTATCTTTAAGTGTGCATGAATCCCAATCAAGATTCTGGGAAAACATTATAGGAAGATCAATAGACTTTTGGAACTACTTTTACCCTTATTTAAAAAATTACTTTGAAGTATTCAATAAATATAGTGTTATGGATTTCGTTAAAGCAGCAAATAAAATAGATTTACAACCAATAAGAATCGAAGCAGATGAACTAACTTATAATTTACACATTATCCTAAGATTTAATATAGAAAGAAAAATATTTAACGAAAATCTAAAAGTAAAAGAAATCCCAGAACTATGGAACGAATTATTTTATAATTATTTTGGATATAAATTAGATAATTATTCCCAAGGTTTTTTACAAGATATTCATTGGGCTGAAAGTCTATTTGGTTACTTCCCAACTTATACCTTAGGAAATATCATATCAGCTCAAATTTATTACAATATTAAATCTAAATTAAATCTAAATGAATTATTACTTAAAGGAGAGTTTAATCCAATAATAGAATATTTAAAAGAAAATATTTATAAACATGGTATGACTTACACAACTAAAGAATTAATAAATAAAATAACTTCAAAAAATATAGATGCTAATTATCTATATAATTATTTTGATAAAAAATATTCATTGCTTTATGGATAATAAACTAAAAATAATAAAATAGATCATACAAGAAGAATTAACAAAAGAAAACCTAAAGCTAATTGATATAATATTATTTGGTAGCCGCGCTAAAGAAAAATTCAATGAAAATAGTGATAACGATTTATTATTAATCATAGATAAAGAATTAGATTTTAAAAATTTAATTAATCTAAAAGTAAATATTAGAAGAAAATTAATAAAATTTGATATTGTAGCAGATATCTTTATAAATTCTTTTAATTATTTTAATAAATATAAAACAGATAAAGATAGAATTTTATATTATGCCTTAAAAGAAGGAATAACTATATAAAATTCAAAAATAAAACTATGAATGAAGAAACAATAAAAAATTGGTCAATAAAAGCAGAAAGAGATTTAAAGATAGCACAAAAAGAGTTATTAACAGATGATCCAATAACAGATGCTATTTTTTTTCATACACAACAAGCTATTGAAAAATATCTTAAAGCGTTCTTAATATACAATAATAAAGAAATAAAAAAAACACACAACATAGATTTCTTAATCAATGAATGCCAAAAAATAGATCAAAGTTTCAACTTTCTTTTTGATATAAATGCTGATAAATTAATAGATTATGTTACTGAACTCATATATCCAGAATTTTTCTATATTCCTTTAGAAACCCAAGAAGCCGTTAATATTGCTACTAAAGTTAAATAATTTATATTATCTAAAATTAACTATTAAATTATGGATAATACAATAAAATTAATAAAAAAAATTATAGAAGAAGAATTAACAAAACAAAATCTAAAATTAATTAATATCATATTATTCGGAAGTAGAGCACGAGGAGATAATAACGAAAATAGGAACCACAATTTACACATTACCCTCGATAAAGATCTTATTTTTCAAAATCTAAAAAAATAGCAAGTGAAATAAAAAAAGATTAGCTAAAGAAAAAATCCCTAATAACATAATCTTAAGAAGTAAATCTCAATTTGAAAAATCTAAAAATATAATTGGAAATATTTCATATTAAGCTAATCAAGAAGGAATTTTTATTTAATTATAAATTTAATTATAAAATGAATAAGGAATTAAAAAGCAATCCAGGATTACAAAGCAATTTAAGTTCAAAAACTATTTTCTATATTTCCTTATTTCTATCTCTGTTTGGGATATTAATGGTATATTCTGCTACATTTAAAATAGATTTTGTTATCAAACAAATACTAGCTTTCTTAATAGGAATATTTATTTATTTTTTTATAACTTTAAATAAAAATATAACAGTAGATCTGATAAAAAAAAGTGTCCCTTTATTAGTTTTAATAAATATAATATTACTTTTGTTAGTATTTACTCCATTAGGAATAGAAGTAAATGGAGCAAGAGGATGGCTTAATTTAGGATTTATTACCTTCCAGCCTTCTGAACTTTCTAAAATAGTTATAATCCTATACACCGCTTATTTCATAGAAAATAAAATAGATATAATAAAGGATTTTAAAAAAGGATTCGTTGCACCATTTGTTATAATGGTAATATTAGCATTTTTAATAGAAATAGAACCAGATTTAGGAAACGCTACTATAGTTGCTTTCTTATTTTTAGTTACAATGTTTGTAGGAGGAACCCCATTATGGCATTTCCTACCATTAATAGCTTTCTCATCTATAGCATTCATTTTATTAGTATTAACCAAAAGCTACAGAATAAAAAGATTTCTAGCATTTATTGATCCCTTTAAAGATCCATTAGGTTACGGATATAATATTATCCAAAGCTTAATAGCACACGCTAGAGGAGGAATCCCTGGCATGGGTTTCGGTAATAGCTTACAAAAACAATATTACCTACCTGAAAAACATACAGACTTCATCTACTCAATAATAGGTGAAGAATTAGGATTAATCGGAAACTTACTAATATTAATACTATTTTGTATCCTATTTTCAATAGGAATACATAACTCTTTAAAACAAACAAATACTTTTAAAAAATTAGTTTTATTTTCATTAAGTTTTATGATATTTTTTCAAGCAATAGTTAATATAAGCGTAACAATATCTTTATTACCAGCAACAGGAATAACTTTACCATTTATAAGTTATGGAGGAACCTCAATGATAATCAATTGGCTAGCCATAGCATTAATAAATAAAATAATAAATGAACCCGAAAAACAACAAATAACTGATATAAAAAGAAAAATTATATCAGATATATAATCCATAATTATGATTAAAAATAATAAATTAACTAAATTCTTATCAAAAACAGAATCCCAAATACTAATATCAATTTTATTAGCACTAATACTGAGTTATTATTTTCCCGATTTTTCAAAAAATATAAAATTCATAGGAGATATATTCTTAAATTTATTAAAAATGCTTGTTATGCCCATAGTTATTTTTAGTATCTCAACTTCAATATTAAATTTAAAAGATACAAACAAAATAAAAGTTATGGGAATATATACCTTATTTTTATATTTCTTAACAATGTTTTTAGCAGTTTTTGTGTCCCTTATATTTGTTTATCTCATAAAACCAGGAGTTAATGAAAAAATAACTAATTTACCCCCCCAAAATATAAATATAGAACAAAAAAATATTATTGACTTTATTGTTAATTTATTTTCTCCAAACATATTTAAAAGCTTACTAAATAATGATATTCTACAAGTAATAGTATTTACAATTTTAGTTAGTTTAAGCATGTTATATTTATCATATAGTAATCAAAAAACATTTAATGATATTCTTAATATAATGAATTTTATAAATGAATCATTAATATTATTAGTAAGATTCATAATAAAATTAGCTCCAATAGGGATATTTTCATTAATTTATAATATATTATCAACATATGGACTTAATACAATATTTAGCTTATTTAAATATGTTTTAACAGTAGTATTAAGTATAATAACTCATGGAATAATTGTATTACCGAGTTTAGTATATTTTCTATCAAAAGAAAACCTATTTAAAGTAATGAATGATATAAAATTAGCATTAATAATAGCCTTTTCTACTTCCTCTAGTGCAGCTACTTTACCAACTTCATTAGAATTGTCAATAGATAAAGTAAAAATAAAAAAAGAAATAGCTGAATTTGTTTTACCTTTAGGAGCAACAATTAATATGAATGGAACAGCTTTATATGAAGCAGTCGCTGCTATATTCATAGCTAATCTATATGGTATAAACTTATCATTTTATGATATTTTAACTATATCATTTACCTCAGTTTTAGCTGCAGCAGGTGCTGCAGCTATACCATCCGCAGGATTAGTCACTATGTCTATAGTTTTTACATCTGTAGGAATACCTTTAGAAGGAATATCCATTATATTTATTGTAGATAGAATACTCGATATGTTCAGAACAACATTAAATGTCTTAGGAGATATATCAGTCTGCGTTATAGTTAATAAAAATATAAAATTTAATAATAAAACCTAATTAAAAACATTTTTCTAAATAAGAACGTTTAAATTTAGTTTATTAACAAATTTATTAGCGTAATTAGTAATATTTCCAGCACCAACAAAAACCATTATCTTATCTTTCATAATTCTTATCCTTGATAATAACTCATTTTCTAAAATTTCATAATTCTCTATATATAAAACTTCGCTTATATTTAATGAATCTTTGTTTAATAATATTTCCTTAACTAAATTTTCAGAAGAGATCCCAAGAATCGAACTCTCTCCAGCAGAATATATAGGTAATATAATCAATAAATCTATATCCTTAAATATATGTTTTAAATCTTCCCAAAATATCAAAGTTCTAGTATATCTATGTGGCTGATAAATTACAACCTTATAATAATCTCTATAAAATAAAGATAAATTAGAAACCAATGAATATATTTTTTTAGGATTATGAGCATAATCATCTACTATAACTAATCTGTTATTATTGTTATCTAAATTATTATATAGAATTTCAAACCTTCTTTTTGGACCCCTAAAATTATAAAAACTACTAATAAACTTTAAAACATAATCATTAAAAAATTCATTGTTATTATCAAAAATTTTATGAATTTGATTATAAACAATAAAAGTCAAAACAGCAGAAGAAGCATTATTTAAATTATACTTCCCAATAGTAGATAAATCTAATCTACCTAAAAAATTATTATCAGATTTATTTGAATAATAAAATAAATTACTACTAATAAAAGGATTTCCATTATCTACTTTTATATCAATATCTTTATAATACAATAAATCATAATTTAAATTATCTAAAAATTCTTTCTTACTAATAAAATCTTCATAACTCCCATAAAAACTAATCTTATCTAAATATTTCCTTAAATTAAAATAGTTCATAAAATCTATTACACTATCATCTAACGAAAAAATAATTCTGCCATTATTAGAAACTATATTCTTAACATATTCAAAAAATATATCATATATCGCATATTTAAGCTTATCAATAGGAATACTCCTAAACTTAGGTGAATTTATATTCAAATCAATAGATAAATCATTAATAATAGAAATAATAGGTTTATAGTTAATAAGAGATCCATCAGATTCATCAGCTTCTATAACACTTATATCAGAATCATTAAAATAAATAACATTAGAATCCCATTCCCTAACCCATCCTCCAATAATACCATTTACTTTTATCCCCAACTTATTAAAACCATATGAAACCAAAGAAGAAGTAGTAGTTTTTCCAGAACTACCAGTTACTGCTATAACCCTATGATTCTTTATAATATCTTGTAAATAATTAGAACGATGAATAATATTTATCCCTAATTCCTTTGCCCTCTTCATCTCAGGATTATACTCATCTATTGAAGATGAATATACTAATAAATCAATAGAATTATCAATATTGTTAGCACTCTGCTCTTCATATACCTTTATTCCTAATTTTTCTAATTTATCAATAATATAAGATCTCTTAATATCACTACCTAAAACAGTACATCCTTTAATATGAGCAATCTGAGCTAAAGCACTCATCCCTATCCCACCAATCCCACTAAAATAAACCTTCATTACCACCCACTCCCTTAAATTCTTATTTTTATTTTTTAACTTAACTTACTACTTAAGGGGTTTCACCCTATTAGGGGGTTTAGCACTCCCTTTAACCCTCCTTAACACAAG
>JBMFOW010000068.1:0-8125 GCA_049969455.1 bacterium
AAAAAAGACTAAAAGATGTATCATGTATTAACATATAACTTCAGTACATCCCTTGTTATACTAAAGTTATTTAAAGAGTATAAGTTATTTAAAGAGTATATTTGATGTATATTAGAAACAGATAGTAAGTTTGATAAAGGATTTTATAATGAAAATATATTTAGTACAAAATATAATCTTAGAAATTTAACCCCTTTTTTACATTTTTTTAGTCTTTTTTATTTTATTTATTAATTTTAAAGAAAGAGTATTAATAAATTATAAAGTAGATAAACTTTAATGATATGAATATAAATAAAATAAATAATGAAAGTAATTTAAGTAGAAGTAGTAATAAAGTTAAGGATTTATTAAAAAATAGTTTAATTAAGAATATAAGAGATAGTTTTAAAAAAATAGATAAAGATTTTGCAGACAAATTAAAAGCAAAACTAAGTTTAAGTGATTTAATAAATTCTGTCGAATTTATTTAGAAATTAAAAAAAAGAAAATGAATAATTTTATAGAAATGGATATTGTAAAGATTTAATTTTAATTTTTTTAATTAATTTTTTAATAAAAGAGGGTTAAGGTTTTATGTGGAGGTGAAATTAAAAATGAAGGTAGTTATAAAGGCTCCAAGAGGTAATAAACTAACTTGTCTTGATTGGCCCCAGGAAGCAGCTATGAGAATGCTTATGAATAACTTGGATAATGAAGTAGCAGAAAATCCTTCAGAATTAATAGTTTATGGAGGTAGTGGAAAAGCTGCCAGAAATTGGGATTCTTATTATAAAATAATAGAAGCTCTTACTAAACTTAAAAACGATGAAACTTTATTAATCCAATCTGGAAAACCAGTTGCTATTTTTAAAACTTTTGAGTTATCTCCAAGAGTTCTAATAGTTAATTCTATGTTGGTTCCTAAGTGGGCTACTTGGGAATATTTTAGAGAATTAGAATCTAAAGGATTGATAATGTATGGTCAAATGACTGCAGGTAGCTGGATATATATTGGTACTCAAGGAATTATCCAAGGTACTTATGAAACATTTGCTGCTTTAGCTGAAAAACATTTTAATTCCACTTTAAAAAATAAGTTAGTATTAACTGCAGGGTTAGGTGGAATGGGAGGAGCTCAACCATTAGCTATTAAATTTAACGAAGGTGTTGCTTTAATAGCTGAAGTTGATAAAAACAGAATCCAAAGAAGAATAGAAACCGGATACTTAGATATGGTTATTGATGATATGGATCAAGCTATAAAAACTGCGCTAAATTACAAGAAAGAAGGTAAGGCTGTTTCTATAGCAGTGCCCGTTAATGCAGCTACTTTATATACTTATATGCTTAAAAATGATATTATTCCTGATGTAGTTACTGATCAAACCTCTGCACACGATGAACTTAATGGCTATATACCTGAAATGGATTTTGAACAAGCTTTAAAATTAAGAAAAGAAAATCCACAGGAATATATTAAAAGAAGTTTAGAAACTATGGTTAAACATTGTCAAGCAATGGTAGAATTTAAAAGAAAAGGAGCTATAGTATTTGATTATGGTAATAATATAAGAGGTCAAGCTTATAAGGCAGGTTATAAAGATGCTTTTGAATTTGAAGGATTTGTTAAACTATATATAAGGGATTTATTTTGTCAAGGTAAAGGACCTTTTAGATGGGTTGCTCTATCTGGAGATCCTAAGGATATCTATGAAACTGATAATGCTATATTAAAACTATTTCCAGATAACCAAAAATTAGTTAATTGGATAAATAAAGCACAAAATTATATAAAATTTCAAGGATTACCTGCAAGAATCTGTTGGTTAGGTTATCAAGAGAGAGATAAAGCTGGAATATATTTTAATTACTTAGTAGAGAAAGGAGTTCTTAAAGCTCCTATTGTTATAGGTAGAGATCATTTAGATACAGGTTCTGTTGCTTCTCCTTATAGAGAAACTGAAGGTATGTTAGATGGCTCTGATGCTGTAGCTGATTGGCCTATACTTAATGCGTTGCTTAATACTGCTTCTGGAGCATCTTGGGTTTCTGTACATCATGGTGGGGGAGTAGGAATTGGAAATTCTATTCATGCAGGGGTTGTTATAGTTGCTGATGGTAAAAAATCAACTTATGATAAATTAGAAAGAGTATTAACTAATGATCCTGGTATTGGTGTAGTTAGGCATGCTGATGCCGGTTATCCTTTAGCTCAACAAACAGCTAAAGAAAAAAATATTCACTGGATTCAATAAATAATTTTATAAATAATTTTAATTATGAATGACCAAAATTTAATAAATACTTTGATTGATTTACTTAAAATTAAATCTTTAACTGGTTTTGAAGAAGATATTAAAAATTATATACTTGATTACATTAAAAATATTATAAATAATGATCAAAGTATATGTATTTATCAAAAAAGAAATAATGTAGTTGTTTATCATAATGATTTACCAAAAGAAAATGTAATAGCTTTTATAGGGCATATAGATACTGTTGATAATATAAATGAATATAATGCTAAATTAATTGATGGTAAAATTTATGGATTAGGTAGTAGTGATATGAAATCAGGAGTTGCTATTATTTTAAACCTTTTTAAAATTTTTTATAATTTGAATAATATTATTTGGATATTTTATGATCAAGAAGAGGGACCTTATATCAATAATGGATTAAATATTTTGTTTAAAGATTTAAAGGAATTGCTTTCTAAAATTGACTTAGCAATAATATTAGAACCTACAAATAATTATATAGAATTAGGTTGTAATGGAGTAATGAATATTGAAGTTTTTGTTAAAGGTAAATCTGGACATAGTGCTAGACCTTATTCTTATGTTAACCCATTTTATAAATTAACTAATTTATTAATTAATATTCAAAATTTTTTTAAAAATGAATTTAAATTATTTTTAAATGATTATGGAATCAGTTATAATCAGGAAATTGTTTTTAAATCTAATTGTGTAATAACGGATATAAAGGGAATGATATCTAAAAGTATTGAAAATAAATTTAAAAATGTAGTACCAGAATACGCTAAAGTAAATATTAATATTAGATTTACTCCAGATTTCAATAAACTAAAATTAATTAAAATTTTTAGTGACTTTTTTTATAAAATTTTTTATAAAGAAAATTTTATAGTAAGGGTGGTAGATTATGCACCCCCTGGTAAAATAATAATTAACGATATGTTTAAAAATTTAGTTAATTTTTATCTTTCTTATGATAGTATTTTTTGTACAAAGGGGATTAAAGTTAAGGAAGCATGGACTGATGTTGCTACTTTTACTAATCAAAATATAAGTGCTTTAAATTTAGGCCCTGGTGATCCATCTTTAGCTCATACTAAAAATGAATACGTATTAACCCAGAATTTAACTGATCTTTTTGAATTTTTTGTATCCTTTTTAAATGAATTTAGAAAAATAAATTTATTTTAAAAAAATATTTTTAATTTCGTTTTATTTTTAATCTTAATTTTAAAGATTATTTTGAATTATTGTTTAAAAGAATAAAGATAATTTAGCATTACTAAAGAGATTGTAATATCTTTATATTCTTTTAAGATATCAAAATCTAAGTATTTAGTATATAAATTTATTGCTTTTGTTTTTTCAGTAAATACTATAATTAAAAAAATGCTATAATATTTATATAAATCATCTTTATTGTAAATAAAGTAAATATATTTTTCAAAATTTTTTAATCTTTGATTATTGTTAGTAATTGAGTATTCTGCGGTTTGTGAGATCCCTATTGTAGATATTACAAAGACTAAGGGAGTATTGGTATTTAGGAAATTTATATAAAAATCTTCATCGTAGTATTTAAGGATTGAAATTAAAGTAGCTAAGCTTAAGCTTTTAGATATATCATCTTGAGAATTTATTGCTGCTTCTTTTAATTTATTAGTTAAATAATTTTTAGTTATATTTAAAATTGGTTTTTCAATTATTTCTATTATCCATTTATAAGAACTTGGTATTTTTTCTTTTAGATTAGTATAAGTACTATTTAAGGCTTTGGAGAATTCTTTAGTTACTAAAACATAGTAATAAGTAGATGCTATATATCTTATGTATGTGTCTTCACTTAATTTAGCTAATCTTAAGTATTGTGGTCTATTTTCTTTATCTATTATTGAGTTAGCTAAAAAATAACTATCTTTTGTTAATATACTTTCCTTTAATATCGGTATTATTTTATTTAATAAATTTTTATTTAATTTACCTTTGTAGTTTAAATAATCTCTTAGATTTAAGATAACTATTTTAGGGTTTTGTTTTTGGATATAGTAATCTATTTTTTGTAATGTTATTTTTCTTTGTTCTTTATAAAGTTTATATATATTATAATCAAAATAAAATAAAAAATACAAAATAATTAATTCTATTAAAATAGAAAAAAAAGATATTATTATTAAAGAATTTATTTTCATTTTTTTTATGGGATTCTACGTGATATTTAGAATTTGATACTTAAACTTATTTTTGAGTCATTTATGAAATTAGTGTTATCTAAGTTAATGTTAGTTGTAATTGTTAAAGTTGTATTGATAATATTTTTTTTATTTAATTTTATTGATATTCCTTGAAAATTTATAAAGTAGTTAAAAGAATAGGAATTTACAAAATTATTACTTAAGTAATTATTTATAGCAGGATTATAAATATTTATACTGTTTAAATTATTGAAATTATTGTTGTTTAAATTAAAGTTTGTTATGTAATAATTTGAAAGGTTAGTATTTGTTAGTAAGCTATTATTTAAGTAGTTAGTATTTATGTATTGATTAAAAGTAGGAATTTGATTTATAGGTACTATTGATAAACCTGTATAAAAATTATTTAATTTTTTATAAAATATAGGGATAGAATAATATTTATTAGAATAATTATTGTTAAAATAATCGTTGTTTATGTTTTTGATTTTATTTATTAAATTTTTGTTATTAATAAGAAAGTAATTGTAGTTTAAATAAATAGATTGAGAATTATTTGTTAAATTATTTTTATTTATTAAATTTAGGTTATTATCAAAATTATCTGTTTTATTGATAAAGAAGTGGATTTTTTGATTGTTAGGATTTATGGAAAATACGAAATTAGTTAAGATGTTTATAATAATTAGAAAGATTATAGTTATTTTAATAAAGAGTTTCATTAAATTTTAATTTGGAGCTGAGGGGACTTGAACCCCCGACCTTCTGCACGCCAAGCAGACGCTCTCCCACTGAGCTACAGCCCCACTCCTATTCTACTTTTAGTATTCTATTTTTATTATTAAATTTCCTTTTTAAATAAATTAATTTTTAAAATTTTTAAATTAAAAATTAAAAAAGGATGATTGATTTTTATATAGAATAAATTTATTATAAGGTAATTAATTATATTTTAATAATAATTTTTATATGGAAATAGGGTATTTAATTTATAAAGCTACTATACCTTTTAAGGAAAATCCGTCAATATTTGTATCGTTTTTATTTTTATTAATTATTTCATTTATATTTTTATATTATATAAATATAGCTAAAAAAGGAAGAATAAAGAATATCTTTATAAGAAAAATTCCTGCACTGAATTCTATAGATGAAGCTATAGGTAGATCAACAGAATTAGGAAAACCTATTTTATATATTCCTGGAATAATGGATATAGATAATATTCAAACAATAGCTTCGTTATCTTTATTAAGTTATATAGCACAAAAGACTGCTTTGTATGAAACAGAGTTAGTAATGCCTGTTAGTAGATCAGTTGTTATGACTGTAGCTCAGGAAGTTATTAAAGAATCTTATTTAAAAGTAGGTAGAAGTGATTTATATAGATCTGACAAAGTTTTCTATTTAACAGATGACCAATTTGGATATGCTGCTGCTGTTGATGGAATAATAACGAGAGATAAACCAGGTGCAATTTTTTTAATAGGTGCGTTTTATGCAGAATCTTTAATATTGGCTGAAACTGGATTTTCTACTGGAGCTATTCAAATAGCTGGGACTGCTATGATTACACAATTACCATTTTTTATTGCTGCTTGTGATTATGTATTAATAGGAGAAGAATTATTTGCTGCTTCTGCTTATTTATCTACAGATATAATAGATAAAATAACACTTAAAACCCAAGATATATCTAAAGCTATAGTTATGTTTTTTATTTTCTTTGCTTCTTTATTTAATAATTTATTTACCGCTTATCCTAATTTAACTAATTTACCAATATTTAATTTAATAAGCTTTATTATAAAAACATTTTTCACAAATAAATAAATAAAGAAAGATTATTATGAAAAGAGAATTACCTTTATTCATAACGGCAATAACTGGGATACTTATAATAATAAATTTTATTTTTCCAGAGTTAACTGGTGGGATTACTGAAACTCTTAGAGATTGGACTATCATGATAGCATCTTTTGCAATAATTTTAGGAATTCTTAATTTAGTACTTGTTAATTTAAGAAGATCACTAGAACCTATTACCCATTTAGAGGATAGGATCTTTTCATTAATAGTTATATTATCTTTATTATTTACCACTATTATAGGATTGATTTATGGAATTAAATCAAATATCCAAAGTTTTATAGCTTTTAAGATTAATACTGATTATGTAATACCGATGATTAATATGGAATTTATAAAAAAAGATATGAATTTATTTACAGGTATTATATTTAATAATGTATATACTCCATTAAATAGTGCTACTTTTTCGTTATTAGCATTTTTTATAGCATCAGCTGCTTATAGAGCTTTTAGAGCTAAAAACTTGGAAGCGCTTATTTTATTACTATCTGCAGCTATAGTTATGTTAGGTAGGGTTCCTATTGGAGATTATTTGTTCTCTATTTTGGGTATTAAAATTAGTTTAATATCTGATTACGTAATATCAGTATTAAATGCTGCTGCACAAAGAGCTATTTTAATTGCTATAGGAATTGGTACTATTATTATTTCTTTAAAACTTCTATTTGGTGTTGAAAAATCTCATATTGGCAAAGGAGATTAATTCTTAATTTAAAGATTAAAAAATATGAAGATAATTAGTATTATAATAAACTTACTAAAAAAAGTAAGTAGGAGAACTATATTTTTAATAGTTGCTTTAATTCTTACTTTAAGTATTATATCTTCTAATATTAGTGATATTCAAAAATTAAATTTATATATTTTATCAAAGAGTATATCTTGGACATCTGAGAGAGCTTATAATTATATAGAGAATTTAGAGGAGGGGAGTGTTGTTTTGTTATCTGCAGATTATGCTCCTTCTACTAAAGTAGAGAACGATCCAGTGGTACAAGGGTTTTTAACACAGGCTTTTAGAAAAAATTTAAAAGTAATAGCAATATCATTATGGCCTGATGGTGCAGTTTTAGTAGAAAATAATATAAAAATGGTTGCTTCAAAGATGAATAAAAAAGAAGATCAAGATTTTGTTATAGGTGGATATGTGGTAGGTGGTACTGTAGCTATTGAAAAGATGGGAATAAATCTTAAAGCTGCTATACCGTTGCTTAAAAATTCTAATGCACCGTTTTTAAAAAATATTAAAACTGCAAAAGATTTGAAATTAGTTTTTTCTGTAGCTGCTGGTGATTCTTTACAAGCTTATATAAAAATTTTGGGTGCTAGATATAGAGTCCCTGTTTCAGGGGGATGTACTGCTGTTATGGCTGCCGAAATGTATCCTTATATTATATCTAACCAGTTAATTGGTTTATTTGCTGGATTAAAAGGAGCTTGTGACTATCAGATACTTGAATTAAAAGATCAATTAGATCCTAATAATGTACCTGAAGCTGTTAAAAATATGTTCCCTCAATCTATTATACATTTACTTATTGTTATTTTTATTGTTATTGCTAATTTAGTTTATTTCTATGAAAGATATGAAATTAAAAGTAAAGCTAAAAAATAGTTTTTATAGAAAAACTGCTCTCTAAAACCTCGTATCTATGATACGAGGATAAAGAGAGCAGGAGGATAAAGAGAGCAGAAGATGAGCAGTTTAAAAGTCCTTGACATTTAACATACTTGAGTGTATAATAATAAAAAGTAGTTCCGCTGTCTTAGTGTATGGTAGGATAGGTAGGAGTAGGGGTAGCGTGAACCTACCCG
>JBMFOW010000069.1:0-8103 GCA_049969455.1 bacterium
TTTCTTTTGGTTTAATTAGTTTCCTTTTGGTTTAATCTATTTGAATTTGCGGCTAACTTATCATCAGTGTTTTACTCTATCTCATGCTTCAGGCGGTTGTTCTGGTGTCTCGGCAAGCAATGGCTTTGGACTTTCAGGCAAAGTGATTTCACCTTGCGCTAACCCGCGAAGCGACTTCAACGTTTCCTCAACTTGTTCCAACGCTCTTTTCCGTTGGTTGCTCACAGTAGTTATTGACTGTCCCATGTTCTCCAGTGCTTGCTTGGCTTGTTCAAGGACTGTGATAGCCGTGCCGATGACTTGGTCAGTTTCGCCTAATCGTGAAATGCCCAAGCGCTGCGCCATCAGGTAAAGGCTCAGGACAAAAGGCAAGAGCAAACTGTATGGCACGACGACAATGCGGTGGCTCTGCGCTGCTGTTTTGACGGCGTCTCGGCATAAATCGTAGACTGAATCGGGCACAGCAGCAATCCCGAAGCCCAAAACTTTTGGGTCACTCAGATACTTGCCAATTTCCTGAGCCCTCTCTTGGAGTTTCCCTCGGAGTTTCTTTTTCGCATCTTCCAACAGTTGCTGTTGCTGCTTCCCGCTGGTTTCGTTTTCCAACTGAGCAACCAATTCAGGGGCGACGAATTTGCTGTCCAGAGGGATGAGGTAGCCGCCGGGCATTTTGACGGCAAACTCCACTTGCCCTCTCCCAAGTCTTATGTTGCGCTCAAGCCAGTCCTCAGGGACAATACCCAACAATTCAACGACTATCCTTTCACCCGCCTGCCCACTTTTCCGCCCCGTGAGAATTCTCGTCAACTGGTTAATGTTGTTTTCAATTCTGTTGGCTGTTTCCTTTAGCGCTGTCAAGATGCCCACTTGCTCGGCAACTCCTAAAATGGTTTCCTTCGCTATACTCACGCTCTTTTGCAATTCACTCAATTCCACACTTAACCATTGCTGTCCGATTTTCAAATTCTCGCTCACTTCCCGCAATAAAGTTCCCGAGCTTGCCAGTGCATCACTTGCTGCTTGCAGGATACTGAGTAGTTGAGCGTAGCGTTGTTCGTCGCTTTGGGCTTGAGCGAACAGAGTTTGTTGAGCGTCTTGCAATGCTTGCTGGACTTGGAATAACGCATTTAAAGCGCCCTGAAGTTGCTGAGCGACTTGGGGTTGGAAGTTGCTTTGAGTGAAGGAGGTGAGGTTTTGAAGGGAGCGGTCAATTTGAGCCAAAGTTTGCTGGGCGTTGGACAAGTCGCTTTGAACACGGTCTACTTGCTGTTGGGTTGCTGCCTTTTGTTGCCATTCATCCAAACGCTGCTGCAACTCCGAGACCGTTTCCATCAACCTATCAACATTCGGCGCTTTCCTCAACCAAGCCCCGACGACAGCACCCAAAATGAAGCCAACTAATAAACTAACAGCCAAGCCAGCGATCATCTCTCCCGCCATGATACGCATATCCCGCCACTTTAAAAACCGAACAAAGGAAAATAGGACGGAAACCGAGCAAAGGAAAATAGAACGGAGGAGGCGGGATTCGAACCCGCGGTATCCCTTTTGGGGATACACTCGATTTCCAGTCGAGCGCCTTAGACCGCTCGGCCACCCCTCCTTATATACTTAATTATTATTCAGAATAAAAAAAATTCCTTTTTAATAACTATATAACTCTTTTAATTTCCTGTAAAGTAGTAATTCCAGAAATAACTTTAAATATAGCATCATCAATTAAGAACAACTGTTTTTTTTCTTTTCTTAAAATTTGTTTAATTTTAAATGGAGATAACTCACTTTCAAGTAGTTCCCTTAGATAATTATCAAAAATTAAAACTTCAGATATCATTGTTCTTCCTAAGTAACCTATCCAATTACATACTGGACAGCCAATAGCTTGATAAACTTCTATAAATTCTGAATCTGAGTAATCCTTTAAATAATCGTAATCTATTAAATGAATATCTTCAGTAGATAATATATTTAATAATTCTTTTTTAGTTATTTTAATTTTACTTTTGCAGTTATTGCATAAAATTCTAACCAATCTTTGATTAATAATACCTATCAAAGAAGAGAATAAGTATTCATTTTTTACTGTGCTACCAATTATCATTTCTTTAATTCTAAGAATAGTAGATATTGCATCATTAGCGTGAATAGTAGCTAATACTAGATGTCCCGTTAAGGAAGCTTGAATAGCTGTATGTAAAGTTTCATTATCACGAATTTCTCCTATTAAGATTACATCTGGATCTTGTCTTAAAATGTATTTTAGACCTTCATAAAAAGTTAATCCTATTTTCTCATTAACTTGAACTTGTGTTATACCAGGTATCTCATATTCTATAGGGTCTTCTATAGTAACTACATTTTTGGATTCTATATCTAATTCTTTTAGCATAGAAAATAGGGTAGTTGTTTTACCACCACCAGTAGGACCACTAACTAATATAAAACCATAAGGCTTAGAAATAATCTTATAAACTTTTTCTAAATTAATATTATTAAATCCTAATTTATCTAGTGATAATATAGTAGATTGTTTATCTAATATCCTAATAACAATTTTTTCACCATATCTTGATGGTAAAACAGATACCCTTAAATCAAACTCTCCATTTCTAGTTTTTATTATAACATGTCCATCTTGAGGTAACCTATGCTCAGTTATGTTTAAAGAAGCTAATAATTTAATTCTACTAACTACTTCATTGAAACTTTCATAACTAAATTCTAATCCTTTTTGTAATATTCCATCTATCCTGTATCTAACTCTAACATTATTAGCTAAGGGTTCTATATGGATATCACTTGCTCTATAGGTTATAGCCTGTTTAAATATTGCCTCTACTAATTTAATAACTCCTTCTTTATCAACTATGTCATCTAAGGTAATGTAATTAAATATGTCTTCAGCAAATGAAGTTGCTTTAACACTTATTTCTTTTAAAGCTTCATTAATAATAAATTTATTTTCTAAATCAGATAATACCTTATTAAATGAATCATAATCAATAACTCCTATTTCTATATTTATAATATTTAAAGTACTTCTTGCAATATTTATAGCTTCATTATCTAAAGGATCTACTAAACCTACTAAAACTATTCCTGATTGATCCTTTCTTATTGGAATAAATTTATATTGTTTTAATACTTCCAAATTAAATTTCAAGATTAAAGATTCATCTATTTCTTCTTTTAATAAATCTATGTAAGGAATATTAAGAGATTCAGCTAAAGCTTTAGCTAAATCTTGATATGTTATATATCCTAATTCTACAAGTACTTCTCCAATTCTTTTATTTGGATTATTACGTTGATAATTAAGAGCCTGTTCTAATTGATTATTAGTTATTAATCCCTTTTCTAATAATACTTGACCAATTAATTTTTTTTTTACATTTAACATAATTAAAAAATTAATTAAAGATAATCATTAGATAATTATAAACATTCTTCACTTAATATTTTCAAAATATCTTGCTTTTCTGGAACATTTAATTTTATTTTTAATTTATTATGATAAATTTCTTCTAATGCTCTGTCATAAAATTTATCTAATTTATAATTAAAATGAAGTATATTTCTTTTTTCCATCATATTTTTAGCTCTTTTAGCTGCAGCATTTATTAAAACAAATCTTGAATTATGAGGTACCTTTTCTATTAAACTATCTAATGGAGGGTATAAAATATCATCCATATCTGCTTTCCTCCTTTTATCAAAATTTTAATTATTTTATTTTTATAAATAGATAGATTTTTATATTATATTTTTACTCTTCATATAATAGACACTAGATTTCAATAATACGAAACTTTAGTTAATAAATCTTTAAAATTTTATTTTTTACTTTTTTCTATTTTTTTAGAAATATATAAACTACTTACTTTAGAGCTAAGCTTTTGAGTATCTATTATCATTTGTACCTGTTTTATACATTCTTGTAAATCATCATTTATTACTATATAATCATAAGCATTGATATAATTTATTTCAGTTAAAGATGTAGTTACTCTTTTAAGAATTTGCTCTTCTGTTTCAGTTTTTCTATTTTTTAATCTATTAAGTAATTCTAATCCTGTTGGTGGTATTATATAAATTAAAGTAGTATAATTAGGTAATTTGCTTTTTACTTGTATAGCTCCCTTTACATCTATATCCAATATAACATCTATTTGGTTTTCTATTTTTTCTAACACTTGAGTTTTAGAAGTACCATAAAATTCATCATTAACTATAGCCCATTCTAAAAAATCATCATTTAATATTTTTTCTTTAAATTCTTCTTTTGATATAAAAAAATAATCCTTACCATCAACTTCATTTGGCCTTTTAGATCTTGTAGTATAAGAAACAGAAAAGTATATATTAGGATTACTTTGGATTATTTTATTAATAATAGTTCCTTTACCTACCCCAGAAAACCCAGAAATAACAAATACATGACCCTTCTTAGATATATTGAATTCAAAAGTTTCAAAAAAACTAATAATGTCCGACATTTTTATTTGAATTACCTTAGTTTATAGAAGTTAAGGTTTCTGGTTTTATAGCACGATAGTTTGTAAATTGATATATAAACAACATTTAGGATACTTTCCCCTAACCTAAAAAGTTGTTTTTTAATTATCACTTGTAAGTTTAGTTAATTATAAATACAATTTATTTAATTAATAGCTACGATTTATATTGTAGAAAATGGGGACTTTATAATTAGAAAAGGGGACTCCAGCGGCAGGACTCGAACCTGCGACCCGGTGCTTAACAGGCACCTGCTCTACCTCCTGAGCTACGCTGGATCACTACTCCCCCCACTATTTATTATATTCTACATTTTTATTTTTTTCCCTTTTTTATAATTTTTTTATCTATAAACAACAATAAATCTTACATTATTATTAAAATCATTATATTTCATACTCCAAGAATTTGAAATGAAATCAAAATCATTAAATAATAACTGAATACCATTAACTAAAATATTTCCATTAAATGCACTATTTTTATATAAATAATAAGCAGACCACTCACTCATATTCCCTGCGGCTCCCATTCTATTTAACGTAGTATTATTCCATCCATTATATCTATAAACCCCATTATTAAAAGTACTGCTATTTAAATTAATACCTCTAAAATCATAAGTTGGATTATTATCATTTGTATCAATTAAAACTGCTATGTTAAATTTATCTACAGTAGTTTGAAAATCTTCTTGACCATTTATATTTTCTATTAAATTAATTCCATCTAAATCAGAAATTACCATATTAGACCAAGCATTAGTAAATCTCTGATCTAATTGTTTTATAAATAAAAATGATTTCCCATAATTAGCAAAATCAGGATTATTAGTAACTAATGGTGTAGTCTTAGGATTATTAAAAAATGAAATAATAGAATTAATTCTAACGTTTCCAAAGTATCCACATAAAGCTTCACCATAAGTAGCTAATCCTTCTGCTATCCAAGCTTCATGATTACCTATTTTTGTTTTATTGTATTCTAATAAATGTACAAACTCATGAGCTAATGTAACATTAAATTCATTGTAAGTACCATAATTTAAACTAAAAGTAAAAGGATGTACATTAACACGCTGTAGATCTTGAGCTCCCCAGAAATAACCTATAACACTTGGATCACTATTACTATCTATTTTTTCTGTAATTAAAATATCAACATAAAAATTTAATGAATCTATATTAGTAGTTAAGGTATTATAATCGTTATTAAAATGACTTATAATATTACTCTGATTCGCATTAAATAAAGCCTCTTCATCATAATTATCTGCATTATTTATATCAACCCAAATAGCATATTTAAGATTATTATTTACATAAACACATTTAGCATTAACTGTAACTGTAGTATTAGTATTATCATCAATTACCGTAAAACTTTTCATGGCATCAACTGAAGGAGGATTAGTAGAATAATATATATTTTGATTAAATTGATTTTTATTAGAAGGTTTAAACCCACATTTATATTCTCTAATATTATTATTTATATTTCTTAAGGGTTCTGAATTTTGATTAGCTAAAATATTTGGACTAACTGTTTGAAAATTAAAAGAAAGACTATTAGTATTTAATGAATCAGATTTAGTTTCAATAATTAAATATCCTTGATTATTAAAGGAAATATTAGGAGTACCAGTACTATCTCCACTTCCACCTCCTATAGGAGGTAAAATTCCACCACCACCTCCTCCACCTCCACCACATGAAATAACAATAATTAACATAAATAAAGAAAAAATAAATACTAAAAAATTAATTTTAAATAATAAATTTTTTCTATTCATTTTAATTTACTCACTTTCTTTATTTTTATTTAATTTTTTATATCTTAATTTTACCGATAGTAACTAATCCTTTAAGTTTAAATAAGATATCTCTTTGAGATTTAATAATATCATCTTTAGAAGCAGTAGAATTAACTAATTCTTTCTTAATAATTTTAGCCTGAGTTATAGGCATAATAGATAGGATTTTTTCAGCTACTTCTGGATCTACTCCTTTTAAGGCACTTATCCAATCTGAAGGATTAGTTAATCTCATTAGTTGTTCCATATCTTGAGTTTTAAGGAATGCTATATCAGAAAACTCGAATTTTTTATTAGAAATAGTAATAGATGCTAAATTAGAAACAGTTTTAATAGGATTTACATTAGTATTTTGAGTAATATTAACATTAGTAGATGTACTAGGAGTTGAATCTATATTAGGAAGCTCAATATTAACTTCATCGAGTTCTTCTTTTAAGAATTTTGCTATTACTTCCAAAACCTTGGGATTAGTATTTTTTATATTAACTAAGTGTTTATTTATTTCAGCTTGTTGAGAAGTAGGAAATACAGATAATATTCTTTGACTAACAGCAGGTGGTAGTTGATATAGTATAAAAGCAATAACGTTATTACTTTCATTTCTTAAAACCCAATAAACTTTTTTAGGATTAATAGCAGCAAGAAAATCTAAAGGCTTATTAGATTTAGCATAACTAACATAATTAGGATAACCACTAGAAGTTTGAGTAAAGTTTTGTCCAATATTACTAACATTTTGATTAATATTAGTTTTTCCTAATAATTTATCTAAATTTTGAGAAATAGAAGTTCCTTCTTCCTTAGGTTTTTCTTCTTCAAATGCCTTTATATTGCCTATTGTACTTAAGCTTTTTAAATTATTCTTTTCTAAAAATTCTTTGATTACTTGTTGTTTTAAAGATTCAGGAAGATTTCTAACTTTTGCTATTTCAAGATTTATTGTTCTGATTTCTTCTTTGGGAAATTTTTCTAAAATAGTACGTGATACTTCTGGTGGTAGTGAAGCTAATAATATCGCAGTCTTTTGTTTAGGAGTTAAATCATTTATATCCATAATCCCCTTTTACTATTTTAAATCCCCCCCTTTTATTATTTTATAAAATTTATCCTAATTTTCCTTCAATTAATCAAAAATTCAATCAATCAAAAATTGAAATTAATTGATTTTTCATTTCATATAATTCATTATTATTTAAATAATTAGATATTTTATCATCTAAGAATTTATAGAATATATTTTTTTTCTCTTAGTGAATGATGTTCCCAAGTATTTTTTAAATAAAAGTATCTATCTAAATTATCTATTATTAGCTTATAATCAAAATTAGAATTAAGATTTTCAAGAAAATTATCTAAATCTTGTAACATTTTTTTTAGCATTTTATGCTCATAAATAAATAAATTAGGGTCTCCTCCTATATAATAATTTTCAATAGTACCTATTTTAATATATATAGGCTCAAAAATAGTATCCTCTATTATCGCATGATTATCTATTAAAAATTTTAATCTTTCATAATATTTTATAGCATTTTTTATATCATTTTTAAATAAATTTTCTAAATGTAGATAATAATTTTCAAATAATTTTTAAATGTACTAAATTATTTAAATCTTTTAATGAAATCTCATTTAAAATACTAAAATCAATAAAATCCTTTATATTTATTATTATGATAAATTATTATCTTTTCAATTGATTCCAAAATTAAATTTAAAGCATTAAGATCTTTTTTTCTGTTTTAATTAATAAATCAGCTAATTTAATTAAG
>JBMFOW010000070.1:0-7931 GCA_049969455.1 bacterium
TTATATTTAGATGAGAGAGTATTTAAGAATTATTGGTATGAAACTGGAACCCCTAGTTTTATAATAGATTTAATAAAAGAAAAAAAATATGATATAACAAAGTTAGAAAACATAGTAATGGATGAAGGAATGTTAAATAAATTTGATATAGAGTATGTAAGTATAGAAGCACTAATGTTTCAAAGCGGATATTTAACAATAAAAGAATATAAACAAACTCTATACGGAATGTCATATAAATTAGGATTTCCAAATAAAGAAGTAGAAATATCATTTAATAGAGATATATTAACAATAATGATAGAAGAAACAGAGAAAATAAGAAATATATCAGATAAACTAATAGAAATATTTGAAAAAGAAAAAATACAAGAACTAAAAGGAGAAATAGAAACATTAATTAGTAGTATAAGTTATATGTATTTAAAAGAGGAATATTCTTATGTAATAGCAGTATATAGTATGCTATATGCAAGTGGGTTAAATGTTATATTAGAAGATAATACCTCTAAAGGTAGAATTGATTTAACTATCATTGTTAATAAAAGAATAGTATATATAATAGAGTTTAAGGTAATAGAAAATGAAAAAGAAAAAGGAAAGGCTCTAAAACAGATAAAAGAAAAAGAATATTATAAAAAATATTTACATTATGATAGGATTTATATCATTGGTATAGAATTTAGCAAAAATACAAAAGAGATAGTCAATTTTGAATATGAAATTTTAAAATAAGATTTATTTAATTTAGTATTTTTATAAGTACTTTTTTAGAAAATCTTCAAATGATATAGAATATGAATCCCAAGAATTATATAAATTTTTTAAGTTTTCACTAGCACTTTTTAAATAGTTTTCATCTTTTAAAAGTTCAATTATTTTTAATGATAAATTAACTGGATAAATATTATCAATATATTCTTTAACTATTTCTTTATTAGCTATCATGTTAGGTAAAGCAATAAATCTCTTTTTGGTTTTAATAACAGAGTTTATATAATATTTAACAAAAAAGCCTTTAATTTTTTTACCAATGTGTCCAAAGAAATCAAACCAACCAGCTATTCCCCATATTGGTATATATTCAGGTTTTTGTATTGGTAAGATAACTAACATAGGTGTTGATATATAACCTATTTCATTTGTCTTAGAACCTGGAATTGTGACTACTAAGACATTTTTATAAATATTTTTATATTTAGTTTCATCGTCAAAAATGAATTCAATATTTTCTTTAACTATTAACTCTATTTTTTTGTTCTTATTTTTTAAATAATTTATAATTTTATTTTTTATATCTTCTTTAGATAACTGTGTTTTATTATCATAAATTAAAGATATATCTTGATTTATAATATCTACCAAAATGAAAGGAGAAATATAAAAGTAAAATTTATAATCATTTAAAGTGTATTTATTGATTAAAATTTCAATTGTATCATAGTATATATCATATAAATTAAGGAACTCAATTAATCTACTACCTAACATAAATCCAATAGATTTTTCTTTATTTAATAATGAAAAATCTATTTTGTCTATTTTATAGAAAGCTAAATCTTTTAATTTAATTATTTTATCTAAATTTAATCCTCTTTTAATTAATTTATTAAAATAGTATTGATTAGGTACTAAGTAAAAATCGTAGTATTTATCTAATTTTTTAGTTCCCCATCCATATGATATTAATATATTTTCTTTAGTTTTGAATTTAGTAGAATATAAAATATCGCCTCCCATATGTAAAAAAATATCATAATTTATCTTTTTATTAAATAAAATTTTTAATATAGTTTGATTAGGTTTAAAAATGTTATTAAATAATTTTAAATAATAAACTAAAGAATATTCATTTTTAGACGCAAACATACAAGGAGTTAAATACAAATCAAATATTTCTAAATTGAAAATATCTTTTATTATATAAGAAGCTGGGATAACCCAAGTATATATTTCTCCAGGACTATTAGATAAAATTCCTATTTTCATCTTTTTTATTTATTTTTTATTTACAAATTTTAATTAAAAAATTTAATTTAATAAATTCCATTTATTTATCTTTTCTCTTTTTAAAATTAAGAAATTTAAGTTATTAACTAAAGCTAATAGGAATATAGTTATAACTAAATTAGTTCCTCCGTAGCTTATAAGTGGTAAAGGTAATCCTGTTACAGGAGTAGCCATAACACACATCCCTATATTTTCAAAAGATTGCAAAAATAATAAACTACTAACAAAAATAACTATTAATTTTTCTTCTGTTTTTTTTAAATTAATATAAGTTATTAACATACTAAAAAGTAAAATAAGAAAGGATAATATGATAATACTGCTTCCAATTAAACCAAATTCTTCAGAAATAAAAGAGAATATAAAATCTGTATCATTTTCGGGAAGAAATCCTATTTTAGATAATTCGGCTTTATTGAATCCTAATCCGAATAAACCACCATTTATTATTGCATTAACACTATTAATAACTTGCCAACCTGAACCTAAAGGATCTTTATATGGATCTAAAAAAGTTAATAACCTTTCTAACTGATAAGGTTTTATAATAAATTTTCCTGTAAATATAGTTAAAGCTAATGTTATTATTATAAATATAGGGTTAATTTTTAATCCTAAATTTGTTAATAAGAATGTAAAAAATAATAATGCACTAAAGCCTAAATCAGGTTGAATTATTATAAATATTATTAAAAAGAGGGTAACTAAACCTGTTATAATGAAAAATAATATTTGAAAGTAAATAGAGTTTATTTCTTTATTATTTATATTTTCATTAAGATATTTAAAGACAGTATAATATATAAATATTAAAGCTAATTTAGATAGTTCTGCAGGTTGGAAAGAAAAACTACCTATATATATCCATCCTTTAGAACCATTAACTACTTTCCCTATAAATAAATTCAATATCAAAATTAATACTGTAAATATATAAAAAGGTAAAGAAATTTTTTCTATGTATTCTAATCTAAATTTAAATGAAATAAAATAATATAAAATAATTGAAATTATTAAGAAAATAATTTGTTTATAAACTTTTATGTAAAAAAAATTATTAGCACTAAATATAGCTAATGTACCTAATATCAATAAAAATAAAATTATTAAATTGTATAAAAATATATTAAAAATAAGCATTATAAATTAAAACAAATTTTTCTGAATTCACAAAATGAACAGATTGATAAATCATCATTTAATGGAAAATATTCATAAATTTTTTTTATAATATTTTGATTAATTTCATTTTGTTTTTTTAAGTCTATATAAATATTTTGCATTTTATTTTTTATTTCTTTATAACTTTGTAGAATAAATTCACTAAAATTTTCTAAATTTTCAATATTTATAAATTCTTCTTCTATATTAGGAAATAGATAGATTACAAAGTTTTTAATACTGAAATCAGGATAAATATTATTATAATAAAGATTATACAATTTAAATTGATTTGAATCTAATTCTTCTTTTTTGGTAGTTTTCCAGTCATAGATAATAATTTCTTTTTTATCTTTGTTAATTATTACAAAATCAGGATTTAAAAGAATTATTATATTGTTATTAATTATTTTAAGATTGTATTCAATTATTTTGGATTTTTGGTTATTAATAAATCCTGAATCTATCCAAAGAATATCGTAATCTTTAAAAAACTTTGATGAATTATTTATAAAGTATTTATAAAAATTAGATAATGCAACTAAAGAAGAATTATAAATATTTTCTAGATCTTTATCAGTTATACTATATTCATAAAAGAATTCCCAAATATAGGTGTTTCTATATAAAATGTTTTCATTAATATTATTAAAATCTATATTTTTATCAATTAAATTTTTTGAATTGTTAATATTATTCCAAAATTGGGTTTCAAATTTCCTTTTTATATCTTCAAAATCTATAGGATTATTATTAATAAAGTTATTAATTATAATTCTTATAAAAATATGTATTAAATCTCCTTGAAAATGTTTTAACATTTTTATTTTCTTTAATAAACTAACTAATAATTTTTGTTCTTTTAAAACTAAAAAATCTAAGTATTTAAATAAAAATTTTCTATTGCAGTTTTTAAAAATTCTATGTTTATATAAAGACCATTTTAGTGAATTTTCTAATCCTCTTTCTATATTTTTTATATTCATAAAAATTAGTAATTTTAAATTAGTAATTGTCGTAAATTATTTTTAATATTTTTTCTTCTAAGATTTTAGCATCATAAGTATAAGGTCCATTATATAATATTGCAAAAGATAGATATTTATTTGAGTTAGTTTTAATAAATCCGGTTAGTGCGGATACATCATTTAAGGTTCCTGTTTTTGCTTTAATTGTTTTAGGTAAATCTTTTCTATTACTTAAAGTACCTTCTAAGTATCCAGGTAATGTATAAGATATATAATTATTTAATCCGTTTTTTACTGAGTAGCTAATTAATTTAGCAAACATAAATGGAGAAACTCTATTTTTTCTTGATAATCCACAACCATCATCTATAATTACATTGTAAAATCCTAAATTTCTATAATATTCTTGTAAATCAATTTCATATTTATATTTTAATAAATAATATATGCTTTGAGCAACATAATTATCACTCCAATAATTTTGATATCTTAAAGCACTTAAAAGCGTTTCTGTTAAATATGTATTTAGTAATTTTATATTACTTTTTTTATTATACAATGATTCTATTTTTACATTTAAATTTAAATCTTTAAAAATGCTTTTAAAAATTAATATATTATATTCAAAAGGATTATCATATATATACCAATATGCATTATCTACAAAAGAAGATTTATTGATAATTAAATTTGGATTAATATTTAAATTTGGAGGAAATATTGTAATATTTTTTTCATTTTTTATTATTTTTATCATATTTTGATTAAAGGAAAAAGAGATAACGTAAGGGGCATAAGGTTCTCCTTTATAAATTTCCCAAGATTTTGGAAATTCAGGTATATTTTTTTCTTTGTGAATAGAATAATCTATATAGAAATTACCATTGATTGTTTTTATTGAATATGATTCTAATGTTTCTTTTATAACTTGATATAAAAATTCATATGGATTATATATTATTTCTTCAATTAAAGTTGGATTAAAATCTGAATTAATAATTAAATTTCCATTTAAAGTACTGTTATATATTTCTCCATCTGTATATAATTTTAATTCAAAGAAATAAAAGGGAGATAAATTAGATAGAGCACAATATGTTGTAAGTAGCTTCATGGAAGAAGCAGGTATAAATAAATCATAAGCATTTTTTTGATAAATTATTTTATCATTATCATAGATATCTATAAAAACTAATCCTATTTTTCCACTTTTTAATGAAAGTAGTTCTGAATCTATTTTGTTTTTTATTAAATTATCTGCAATTGCTAAATTGAAATTAACAAAATATAATAAAATAAATATTAAAGCTTTTATTTTAAAATAAGATATTTTTAAATAAAAAAGAATTTTTAATCTCATTATTTTTAATTATCTGCTACTTTTAAAATTATATAATATTAATATTTTTCCTTTTGTTTAATAAATGAAATTTAAATTTTATAATTTAATTTATATATGTCTATAGTGTTTGAAAAGGAAATTAATTTTATTTATCTAAAAAATAATTATAAAATAAAAAATAATTATAAATAATTATAAAATCCTATGAGTAAATTATTGTTATTAGATTTTGATGGAGTACTATTTGATTCATCTTTAGAACTAAGTAGTATAGTTTTAAGCATAATTCCTAAATTGTTTAAGGATACTAAAATTGCTAATTATCTACAAAAACTTGAAAGCATAAAAATACTTAATGATTTTAACTTAATAAAACAAGATTATAAAAAAATAAGAAAGATTCTTTTAAATGAAATTAATTTATTTAATAAATATTATAGAAAATTTAGAACTTATTGTACTGATGTAGATGATTTTTATATAATTTCTAAAATACTTATTGATCATTTTGAAAATATTAATAATTTAGCAAAGATAACTTTTAAAAACTTTAAAGGATTAAATTTTAAAAATTATAATTTTAATTTTTACTATACTTTAAAAAATAAATTAAAACAGGAATATCAAGAGGAATTAAACAACTTTATTGAAAATTTTTATGAAAAAAGAAGATTTATCAAAGAGAATAATAAGCAACTTTGGTTATCTTTTAATGAACCTTTTAAAAATATTATACAACAATTAAGAAATATATTATCTAAAAATTCTATTTTAATAGCAATTTTATCAACCAAACAAAAATATGCTATCCAAGAAATTTTAAAATTTTATAATCTAGATATCTCTCATATTTTTGCTAAAGAAACAGAATTTATAGATAAAGGAAAAAAAATAATAGAAATATCTAATTTACTTAAAGTTTATGAAATACATTTTGTAGATGATTTAATCCATAATTTATTAAGAATAAAGGAAGCACTAAAACTAAATAATAATTATATTGATATAAATTTATATATGTCTAAATGGGGATATAATAATTATGAAACTAGAAAAATTGCTACACAAAATAATATTAAAATAATTAATTCTTTAAAAGATATAAATGTTTTTTAAATTATTTTTTTAATTTTGCAAGTTTTAAATTTATTAAGAAATTACAAATTTTTCAAAGCATTTTCTATGTCATCTATTAAATCTTCATGGTTTTCAATACCTACTGATAATCTAATTAAGTTAGGATTAATCCCAATTTTTTCTTTATCTTTTATATCTTTATGTGTAGAAAAATAAGGGACACATATAAGGGATTCAACTCCTCCTAAACTTACTGCATTACTTATTATCCTTAAATTACTAAAAAATTTATTGATTTTATTTATTTCTAAATCTAATTCAAAGGAAATGACTCCACCAAATCCTCTTGCATATTCCTTTATTATTTTATGATTTTTATGATCTTCTAATCCTGGATATAGTACTTTTTTTATTTTTTTATGAGTTTTTAGGTAATTAGCAATATTAATAGCGTTTTGTTGGTGTTTCTCCATTCTTATATTTAGAGTTTTTAATCCTCTTATTATTAGGAAGCTATCAAATGGACTTAAGGATCCTCCTAACATGTTTCTATGCTTTTTTACTAAATTAAATATTTCTTCATTATTAGTCATCATTGCTCCTGCTATTACATCACTATGTCCATTTATATATTTTGTTAAACTATGTACTACTATATCTACTCCATCATTTAAAGGATTATAAAAATATGGGCTTAGAAATGTATTATCAAATATTATTTTAATATCTTTATTTATTTCTTTTACTAATGAAACTATTTTTCTTATATCAGTTATTTTAAGCAATGGGTTAGTAGGAGATTCTAAATAGATTATACTTACTTTTTCATCTATTGTTTTTTCTAAAAAATTTTGTATTAATTCCACTTCGCTAAAATCAAAGTATATTGTTTTTACATTGTATTGAATAAAAAACTGTTCAAATAATTTTTTTGTAACACTATATATATCGTCAAATGAAATTATAGTTGAATTTGGTTTTATTAATGATATCAAGGTAGTAAAGATTGCTGACATTCCTGAAGAAAATGCTAAGCAAAATTTGGCGTTTTCTAATGAAGCTAATTTAGATTCTAATATATTTCTTGTTTGGTTATCATATCTAGTATAGAAATATTCATTTTCTTTTACTTCTAAATCATCTAATAAATAAGTAGAGGTTAAGTTTATAGGATGTATTATATCTTTATAATAATTATTTTTAGGGTCTTCTCCAATATGGATTGCTCTAGTTGAAAAATCTAATTTTTTCGATATTTCAGAATTTAATAAATCCATTCTTAATTCCCTCCTTTACTCAGATTTCCTAATTTTATTATTATATAAAATTTATTTTTATCCTTAATTAAAAAATTTTTTAAATAAAATAAAAAT
>JBMFOW010000071.1:0-7859 GCA_049969455.1 bacterium
ATGGTAACTTTAGCTATATTATCTGTAATAATTTTAGCTGTAATAAATACAATGTATTACACTAACTTATCTAATTATCATATTCAATATAACCAACTAATTAAGCAACAAACTAATTCAGTATTATCTGATAAATTTAAACAAATTACTACTAACTCCTTACCAATAAATAATAAACGATTAATAAATACCCTAAACACACAAAAGCCAATTATAATTAATGAATTATATTCAAAATTAGGACAATATAACATAATAGTAAAAGATATAAATTTTTCAGTAAAAAATAGTAAATATTTAACTGATAAAGAAAATAAAAGGCAAGTTTGGTTAGTAGATTTAAAAACATCAATAGAGGTTAGTATCCCAAGATTCCCTAATAAAACATTAATAACTACAACTATGTTAAATATAACTTTAAATAAGAATGCTAATATTGATCCTCCTCCTAGGAATCTAATTCCTGGGATTATAAAAATAAGTTCCCCTATATAACTTAAAGATTTAAATAAATTAGAAAATTTTTATAAATTTGAAATTTTTTGATGTTAAAAAGAATAAGTTTATTTTTGTTTTTTTTTATTTTAGGAGTATTAAATTTAGTTTTTAAAGTTAAATCAGAAGATTTAATTAATAGAAATTTAAATTTAAATGATAAGCTAAATTATTTAAATTATGATTGGAATAAGGTAATAGAAGATAAGAAAAAAGAATTTGATAAAAGCTGGAATAATTTCTTAGATACTAACTTTTTTTCATATAACCTCCAAAACTCTAAATATTATAATTTCTCTGTTATTTATAAATATGGATTAAAAGATGAAGATGTTAATATTGTAGGTATAAGATTCTTGTTATTCTACCTAATTAAAAACTCAATTAATAAAAAATTAATTAAAGAAAGAATATATTTTAAAGATGAATTAATAATAAATGAGGATTATATAGGATTTAATTATATACTGATAAATCCTGAAGATATAAAAAAAATTTATACCCTATTTAATCAATACACAAATTTTGAAAAAATATATGATATAGATAATGAAATATATAATTTTAATGAATTAAAAAAAGAAGTAAAAAAAGAAATAGAGAGTTACTATGAAAGTTCAATAAATCCTGTAATTTTCTTTTTTAAACAACAAATATTTACTGCACACCCTTATTATTACCTACCTTATGGAAATTATAATAATATAGAAAAAATTACAATTAACGACTTAAAAAAAATAGATCTATCAAAAATAGAAAAATTCTATATCCTAATAGGCCCTAATTCTAATAAAATATATCAACAAATATTTACAAAATATAATCAATTTAATTATAATCAATTTAATAATAACGAATTTAATAATAAAGATTTTAATAATATATTTAGTTATTCAAAAGTAAAAGAATTAAATAATAGTTATAATGATTACAGTAATTACAGATTTATAGATATAAAAAGAACGAGAGTTTTAAGTTTTGATATAGATTCAAAAAATAGCTATGATATATTCTTGTTCTCTTTCCCTTCATTTTATCAAAACTATAAAGAATATTTAGCAATGTTAATTATAGATAATTTATTATGTGATGATTTAGTAGGAATATTCTATAAAGATTTAAGAGAAAATAAAGGAATTATTTACTCTTTGTATTCATTTTATCCTAATTTATTTTTAACTTCATATTATCTAATAATTTTAGCAAGTGATTCTTCTTCTAATGAATTTAAAGTGTTTTATATCATAAAAAATATATTAGAAAATATAGATAAAATAGAAAATATAAATATAGAAATAAATGAAGCTAAAAATAGAGTTATAAATAAAATATATTTATCATTTGATACCCCTTACTCATTAGCCAATAGCTTAATTTATCCTTTATTATATAAAAATAAACTCATAAGTAGCTTCTATTTAATAAATAATCTATACTACTTAGATAATGAATATATAAAACAAATAGCAAAAAAATACTTAATTAATTATTATTCTTTTAGATTAATAGGAAAAGATAATTAAAATAAAAAATAATAAAAAATAAAGAGTTTTTTTCCTAAACAAGGGATATCTTTTAAAGAAGTAGAATAATATAAAAAGGATGAAAGAATTAAATATAAATAATCAAAATATAGGAAATATAACTAATTTACTTGAAAATTTAATAAAAAAAAGATTATATAATAACACCTTTGATAAATCAAAGTTTTTAAATATAATAAAATCAGCATTACTTTCAGAAGATAAAAACTTAAGGAAAGTAGCAGCAAAATTAGTTAGAAGACTAAAATTAAACGATTTTATAGATTATATAAGACCATTAATTAACGATAGTGATCCTACAGTAAGAGCAGTAAGTATCTTAGCATTAGCCCAAATGAGAGATATAGAATCATTCAATAAAATAAAAGAAATATATATAAATGATATAAATCCAGTTAAAATAGCAGCTATAATGTACTTTGGAGTAATAGAAAATAACGAATCTAAAAAAATATTAATACATGCCTTAGAAAACGGAAACGAAGAACTAAAAGAAAACGCATTCCAAGGATTAACCTGGCACACCAAAAACCAAGACTTTAACCTAATGAAAGAATTCATATTAAAAGAATTATCTAACCCTAAATTAGCTTCTAAACTTATAAAAAGTTTAACAGTAGTTAATAAACCTGAAATGATATCATTCTTAGAAAATTTAATCTTAAAAGCAGAAGTCCCAGATAACGTAATCTTAAGCGCCATTTATATACTATATTATAAAAATATTACTAAATATTTACTATTAGCTGAATCTATTTTAATAAAATACTTTAAAGATATAACTGACTTATCTAAACATATATTCCTTTATCAAATAACATCTGATAACCTATGGGAAATAAAAAAAATACCTAACAATGAACAATACAAAATATCTGAAATAATAAATAATTACCTACCTTATTACAAAGAAAAAGAACTAAAATATATAATAAGAACTATAAAAAATCTTAATCCTGCATTCCATAACCTAATAATAAAAATATTAAACATAGAAGACATTAGCATAGAATTAAAAACAGAATTAATTAATTTCTTAGCTTCTAAAAATATCGATAAAAATTTAAAAATATTATTATTAGAATTCCTAAACGACCCAGAACCCTATATAAAAGAATTAACACTATTTAATTTATTAAGCACTAATCATATAAAATCTACATTAGCTTATATAGAAGAATACTTATATAAATACGAAGAACTATACCTAAAATTAATAATATTAGCTATACTATATCTAAATACTTAAAAATAGTTCAAAAAAAATAATTTAATAAAAATTGGGTAAAATACCAAAAAGAGGTGAAATCTATTTGTTAGAATTCCAAGAAGTAGGTTATATATATCCTAATGGACATAGGGCTTTAAGTAATATAAATTTAGTAATAGAAAAAGGAGAATTCGTTTTTTTAGTAGGACATACAGGTGCAGGCAAAACCACTTTATTAAAATTAATATACCGAGAAATATTACCAACTACTGGAAAAATATTCTTTGAAAACCAAGATCTATCATTATTAACCCCTAAACAAGTACCCTATTACAGAAGAAGATTAGGTATAGTATTCCAAGATTTTAAATTACTTAATTATAAAACAGTATTTTATAATGTATCTTATCCATTAGAAGTTACTTTAGTACCATTTAGCGAAATAACAAGAAAAGTGATGAGAGTTCTAAAAATAGTAGGATTACTAGAAAAACGTAATTTTTATCCTGATGAATTATCAGGAGGAGAACAACAACAAGTTTCAATAGCAAGAGCTATTGTTAATAACCCTTCTATTTTAATAGCTGATGAACCTACTGGAAACTTAGACGAAAAATCAGCTTATAAAGTAATGGATATCCTACAAGAAATTAATAACATGGGAACCACTATTATCGTATCTACACATAACTTAGAAATAGTTAAAAAATTAAATAAAAGAGTTATTCAATTAGAAAACGGTTACCTTAAATACGATACTAAAAACGAAAAAATATCTACTCTATTATAAATCCATATGATATACTATTACTTTAAAAATAAAAAAAATGTCTACAAACTTAAAAAAATATTAAATTATATTAAAAATGAGTTAAAAATAAATTATATTGATATAATTAATTTAAATAATTTTATAAAAAATAACAAAATTTTAGGAGATAATTTCTTTATTTTTCTTATTGATGATTTAGATGAAAAATTTTTTGATTATCTTAATAAAATAAATGAATCTATTATAGGTATTTTCTTTATTATTTCAAAAGAATCTTCATTAAGTATTATTCAAAATTTATATACTAAACTCTATACCTCACAATTAAAAAAAGAAAATCTTTTAGTTGATATCCTAAATTTTGATAATATAAATAAAAATGAATTTTATTTTAAATTAAAAGTAACTATAATTAATTTAATTAATTTATTTTTTAATTCTCAAATGGAAGTAATAAAAAATCAAGAGATTTATATAATAATAAAAAATTTTATAAAAAATCTATCTAAATGTAATTTTATAAATAAAGTTTTTATATATTCTATTAATCCTTTTACTAAAGTATCTAATTTATATTATAATGAAGACATAGATTTATCCAAAAACGAAAAACAAAAAATAATTAATATTTTTAAAAATTACTATAATATCTTAAAAAATAATGAAAATAATATCTTAATTGATAAGAAAGAAGTTATATTATTTTTATCTAAAGTATATAAAAAAAATGTAGAATCTATATTAATTTTAATGATTGAATTAAATAAAGATAATAAATTATTAAATATATTCTTAGAAGCTATTGAAAAAAATAATAATATAAAAAATATAATTGATTTTATAAATGAAAGATTATTATTTGAATATGATTTAGAAAGATATTCTAATGAAATAAAAACTATATATAATGTAAGCTTATCATTTACTAGCTTACATACTGAAGATGAATTAATAAGATTAGTAGTTAAAAAAGCTAAAAATATATTTAAAGCAGATGTAAGTACTGTTATGCTTTTAGATAATAATACTAATGAATTATATATTTATTATTCAGAAGGTTTAAAACCTGAAGTAATAAAGAGTACTAGACAAAAATTGGGACAAGGAATCGCTGGTATCGTAGCTTTAACTGGACAATCTTTAATTATCAACGATATAAATACTTACTATACTGAAATAGATTATGAAAAAGAATTTAGAAGTTCTATTGTTGTACCCTTAAAAGTTAAAGATAATAAAGTTATTGGAGTTTTAAGTATATCAAAATATAGCCAATATCCATTTAGTGAAGCAGATATGCTAACATTATATAATTTAGCTACTATTGCTGCAGCCACTATAGAAAAAGCTAAATTATACTCTGATGTACAAAATTATGCACAACAATTAGAAGAAACTTATTTAAGCACTATTGAATCCTTAGCTAAAGCATTTGAAGCTAAAGATAGATACAACAAAGGACATATGGAAAGAGTATTAGAATATGGTTTAGCCATTGCTTCTGAATTAGACCCTAATTTACTTAATGACGATGTATTAAAATTATCTTTACTATTCCATGATATTGGAAAAATTGAAGTACCTGATTATATTTTAAATAAACCAGCTAAATTAACTGATGAAGAATATGAAATAATAAAGCGTCATCCTGTTGCTGGCGAAGAAATTCTGAAACCTGTAAAGTTTTTACAAGAAGTAGCTAAAGTCATTAGACAACATCAAGAAAGATGGGATGGTAAAGGTTATCCTGATGGACTAAAAGGAGAAGAAATTCACTTATATGCTAGAATAGTAGCAGTTGCTGATGCTTTTGATGCTATGACTAGTGATAGAAGCTATAGAAAATCTATGAAAGTTGAAGATGCTGTACAAGAAATATTAAGAAATAGTGGTACTCAATTTGATCCTAAAGTAGTTGAAGCTTTCTATAGAGCATATAAAAACGGATTGATAATAGTAGAAAGCGAAACTACTAACCAAAATACTACTCATCAAAATAATACTGAAAATATTAATCAAGATATTCAAATTAAAAATAATTAAAATAACTAATTTATAAATAATAAAATATTATGGAAATAACTTTTGCTTTTCCACAAATATTTTTACTCGGATTCCTCTTAATTCCTGCTATTTTTATTTTTTTAATCATATATTATTATAATCGAAAAAAAAGTGTGCTTTTATTTTCTGAATACAAAACATTAGAAAAAATAGCTATAAGTAGAGTATCATTTAAAAGATTTTTAATAATATTTTTAGATTTATTAGCAATGTTTATTTTATTTTTAGCGTTAGGAAGGCCACAAGCTCCTGTTACTTTACCTGCTAGTGGATATGTAGTTGGTATTATTATAGATATTTCTGGTAGTATGATGGCTACTGATTTTTGGCCTAGTAGAATATCTGTTGCTAAGGATGCCGCTAAAATCTTAATCAATAATTTAAAAGGTAATTTTGAAGCTTGTTTAGTTACTTTTAATAACAATGTATTTGTTAATCAGCCATTAACTAATTCTAAAGAAGATTTATTATTAGCTTTATCATTAGTTAATGCTAATTATGGAGGAACAGCTATAGGTGATGCTATTATAACTACTTTAGCTATCTTAGAAAACTCTTCTATGCCTCATAAAGTTATAGTTTTATTAACAGATGGTGAAAATAATGCAGGTACTGACCCTATTATTGCTGCTAAAAAAGCTAAAGATAAAAAAATCCCTATTTACTCTATAGGTTTAGGTACCTCTACAGGATCTTATATCCCAGGAATCCCTTATCCCGTTAGAATAGATGAAGCTACTTTAAAAGAAATTTCTAAATTAACAGGTGGAGAATATTATTATGGTAATAATGTAGAAAATTTAAAAAAAGCTTATAAAATTGTATCTGAAAAAGTTGGAAAAATTAAAAAGAATCAAGATATATCTTCTGTTTTTGCTGGTATCGCCTTATTTATACTATTAATTAAATTAATATTAAATTCACTCTTAATAAGAACTTTAGAAATTTAATTAATTAAAAAGTGAAAAAAAATTGTATAAACTAAAAAAGGAGGGTTAATAAAATTGGAACCATTGATAATAACTGTAGCTTTAACTGGTGCTGAAGTTAAAATTAGTGATACTCCTTATCTTCCTATTACTCCTGAACAAATTGCTAAAGATGCTATAGAATGTTATCATTTAGGTGCTAGAATTGCTCATATTCATGTAAGAGATAATGAAGGGAATCCATCTTCTGATATTAATCTATTTAAAAAAGTTAAAGAATTAATAAATAAAGAAGTACCTATGTTAGTGCAATTTACTACTGGTGGAGCTATTGGAATGTCTGAAGATGAAAGAGCAAAAGTATTAGAACTACTACCTGATATGGCTACTCTAAATATGGGATCCATTAATTTCGGTAATGATGTTTTTATTAATTCACCTTCTTTTATTGAAAAATTAGCACTAAAAATGAAAGAATTAAATATAAAACCTGAAGTTGAGATTTACGACTTTGGAATGTTAGAAACATTAGTTTATTACGTAAAAAAAGGATATATAGAGGAACCTGTTTGGATTGATTTTGTATTAGGTATAAAAGGAGGAGCTCCAGCTGAAGCTAATATATTAATAAATATGGTTAATTATCTAAAACTTAAAGGAATAAAATTTTATTGGTCAGTTGCTGCTGTCTCTAAAAACCAATTACCTATGAATATTTTAGCAATAATCTTAGGTGGAAACGTTAGAACCGGCTTAGAAGATAATATATACTATCATAAAGGTATCTTAGCTACTAATGCAGAACTAACCAAAAGAATAGTTAGAATAGCTAATGAAATTAATAG
>JBMFOW010000072.1:0-7736 GCA_049969455.1 bacterium
GTAGTACTCTTAGTATTTGATTCTTTAGAAGCAGTAGATGTAGCAGCAAAAACATTACCTAAAACTAAAGTAATTACAAATACTGCTATAGTTATATAAGTTAACATTCTTCTCATTTCTCTCATACCCCCTTTTATTTATATTATTTTTTTATTATTATCCCCCTGCTGCTTTTTGATTATATCCCTTTTTATATATTTAATTAATACTAATTTTTATCTAATTTTTCTTTAATTTTTATATACATATCTTGAGCCACCTGATCTTTTTTAGCTTTAAATTCATTAAGTCTTTCAGTTAGTATTTTTTCATCGTTATCTAATAATTGTTTAATGTAATTCTTCATTTGATTTTCAAAATCATTTTCTTGAATCTTTTTTTCTTTATAATCATAAACTAATTTAATTATTTTATCTTGTATATTTAGTTTGTCTTTAAGTAAATCCCTAATAGTATTATTTTCAGTTTTTTTCATTGACTGATATATTGTATAAACTCTAAAAGAGAAATGATTGTACAATTTTTCATATTTTAATTTTAAATTATTAAGAGAAGTATATAAATTAGGATGATTTGCTTTTAAGTAATCCCAAAATTCCTTATCATTTTCTATTTTTTTAGAAATATGTTGATGGACCTTTTGTTTAAGTTCTTTAGGTTTAATATTATCTTTATTATATATATCTTTAGCACCTGATTGAGCAAAAGCTAAGTTATTAATAGATAAAATATTAGATTCATTATTAGTAGATATGAAATTATCATTTTTATAAAGTAGCAAACTTAATGCTAACATAGTAACTATAACCATAATTACAATTAAAAACTTATAACTTAGTACTGCCTTTTTTTTCATATAATTAATACACCTCCTTTAATGCTTTTTAGTTTTCCTTAGCTCTTTTATAATCCCTTAGTTAGCAGAATTAAATCACCTCCTTATACTTTAAATTAATTAATTTCATAAAAATTTTCAAAATCATATAAAAGATACTCATAATAATCATAACTTAAGAACTTATCCGAATTATTCTCAATAGAATTATTATCAATTAAACTAATTTTATCATACAAGTTAATTAATTCTAATGTATCCATCTTTTCTTTATAAATATCATTTCTAAAATAATTGATAAAAAATATTCCTAAAATTAATAAAATAGAAGCTAAATAAAATGCTAACTCTTTGTTAAAAATAGTTTTAACATTAGATTTAATATATATATTATCTATGAAATCTTTATTATTTATTAAAAAATTAACCTCTCTTTTTAATCTAATATACTCAAAATTACAATGATAACAATTATTCAAATGATCAATTATTATATTATATTTATTTTGATCTTCTAATTCATTAAAAACTAATAAATATAATTCTTTAATATCAATATGCTTGTTTTCTTTTTTAAAAAAGTTTTTCCACATTTTAAACATTTAACCTCTTTTAACCTTTTCTCTATAATTTAATACGATATAACTCTAAATTTTATTGGTATTTTAAACTAATTTTTATTTTTATCCATTTTTTTACATTTTTTTAACAAATTGTAAGATAAAATACTTAATTTTTGATTATACTAAAAATGTAAAAAACAAAAAGTAACTAAATAAGGAGGTAGAAATAATATGGTAAATAAAGTTAATTTAGATTCTCAAAAGTTATATCTAAATCCAACTCAAAGTAGAGAAACCAAAGCAGAAAGTGATAATATATCAATAAAAGATGAAGTAGTTCAGGTTCCAGAAGAAAATCAACATAAAAAGTGGCTAGTTATACTATACAGTGCAGGCGATAATAATTTATATAGCTCTTTATTTGACGATTTAAATGAATTAGAAAAAGTAGGTTCAGATCAAAATACTCACATGGTAAGTATATCAGATCAAGGTAATTATGGAAAACAATGGAAAAATGCAAAAACTTTCTATTTATATCCCGATGCAGATTTAAGTAAAGTTAATTCTCCTGTTATAGAAAATTTAGGAAAAATAAACACTGCAGACCCAAATTTTATGGGTACTAAAATAGGAGAATTAATGAAAAAATTCCCTGCTGATCATGTAATAGTTATACTAAGTGATCACGGAGCAGGCTGGGAAGGGGCAATAGAAGATGACACACATAATAAATTTATGTCGTTAAGTGAAATTAAACAAGCATTAGCAAAAGCAGTAGAAATAGGTGGAAAAAAAATAGATATACTAGGATGGGATGCATGTTTAATGGCAATGGCTGAAGTAGGTTATGAATTAAGAGATTTTGCTAAATACATGGTTGCTTCTGAACAAACAGAAGGAGCAGATGGTTGGCCATATGGTAGCATCTTTGGAAAAACCTTAGCAGATGTACTAAAAGTAGCACAACAAATGATGTTAATAAATGTAGATGTAGAGCCTAAAGATTTAGCTAGTATGATAGTTAAAGCAACAACTAATTTTACTCACTCAATTAAAACTCTATCTGCGGTTGATTTAGAAAAAGCTAATTTAGTTGCTGAAAAAACTAATGCATTAGCACAAGCTATTATGAATAATCCACAAGATTTTAAAACCATTGAATCAATTATATCAAGTACAGAAAAATTTTATGGAACTTTTAGAGATTTAGGACATTTTGCACAACAATTAGCTAATGCACAGGTAAGTGATGATGTTAAAAAAGCTGCTAATGAATTGGTTGTAGCATTAAATGAATATGTTGTAAAAGAATTCCATACTAATCAACATCCAAATGCTACAGGAGTTTCTGTTGAAATGCCAACATGGGGCGGACCTTCATCTTCTTATCAAGATACTTCATTTGCAAAAGACACTCTATGGGATGAAATGCTTAAAAAAGTTAATTCTTAACGAATATGACTTTAGGAGGGGAAAATTAATTTTCCCCTCCTACCCTCCCTAATTAATACTAAATTTTAATTCGTATTTTTTAATCATAAAGGTGTTTTATTTTCTGGTAAATTTCAGTAAATTTAACAAATAAATAAGGATCTATAACATCCTTTAATAAATCTTTACTCATTTCTTTTATAACTTCTTCGTGAGATAAATTTTGCTTATATGATCTTTTAGATCTCAATGCATCATAAATATCAGCAATAGTTATAATTCTAGCACCTAAAGGTACATCTTTATAAGTTATTTTTCGGTTTTCAATAGTAGAATATAAATGATGATATTTTATAAAAGATAATTCTTCTTGATCTAAAATACTTTGACTTATTTGGGCACTTATAATTGGATGAAATGTAATTAATTTATACTCAAAATTACTTAATCTTGATTTTTTATTTAAAATAAAAGAAGGTACATCTAATTTTCCAATATCATGTAATTTAGCTGCTAACTCTATAGAATAAACCTCTTCATGAGATAAACCTATATAATTCGCTAATTCCTTAGCAATAAAAGCTACTCTATTAGAATGCTCTAAAGTATTAAAATCATACTCCTCTAAAATACTCAAAATCATTTCAATAGTTTTATCATAAACTAAATATAAATTAAATAAAACCATATCTATGTAATATATACCAAATACTATCATTAATATTACCAAACAATTAAAATAATTTTGTTGCATAAAAAATATAAAAAAAATAAAAGCCAAAATAGATTGAGAAAAAAGAATCAATTCTAAATATCCACCAATGGTTACTCTTTTTAAAAATTTAGATAAAAAATCAATTAAAGATAATCTACTTTTAAAGAGATTAAATAATTCTATAACAAAAACAGTCAAAAATTTATTAAAAATAACATAAAAAAATAAAATTAATAAAATTAATAAAACCTTTAAAATATTAATTTCTTTAATATTAAAATTGTAAAAATCATTAAAAATTAAAGAAACTAAAAAAGATAAAGATAATAAAGGAATAAAAATAGTAATAGAATTCAAAATAACAAAAATAAATCCAGAATACTTATTTTTTAATATTAAATAGAAAAATCCTGCTAGGATATAACCTAAAAAAGTTGGAAGCCATAAAAATATTTGATTAGAATAAAAAAGCGCAATTAATATAAATATAAAATCATTAATTGTTACATAATAATCTTCTTTTACTACTTTATTATGAAAATTCTTTATTCCATATTTATAGGTTAAAATAGTAAGAATATATAAAACCAAACCTATTAAGAAACTTAATATAAAAATAATATAATTACTCATATTACTTAAAATTATTAATGGAATAGTAATTAAATGAAAAATCTTTTGGTTTATTTAATTTTATTTTCTTATTTTTTAAAACTATTTTTTCTAAATTAGAGTTAAAAAACAAAAAGTAAAGTTTTTTTATATCAATATTATTCGTAGAATAAATAACAAAAGTGTTATTATTTTGAACGTATAAATCTTGTATTTTAAAATTAGTTAATAAGAAATCCTTAATATTATAAAGGCCTTTATCATTGAAACTATTAGATAATGTAATATTAAGTGTATAGTTTTTAGGTAAAAAAATAGGGATTACTTTAGTTTTATCATAAGAAGAAAATAAGAAATAAGAACCTTCATTTATTTTTTTTAAATTAAAAATATTATTAAAAATTTTAGTGTTTATTTTATTTATATTAAAATTAAAATCTATACCATTTAAGATAAGCTTATTGTTATTAAAATAGAAATTAATTTGTCCATAAATTCCACTGTAAAAAAAAGAAAAATATAACTGATCATAAGCTAATAAAGTATCATAATCATAAACCAAATCAGGTTTTGAAGATATAAAAATATTATAAAAATCACCATTATTAGTTTCAATTTTAGCTACTTTAATTTTTAAAATATTATAAACAATATCTTGAATAATTTGGTTTTTGGTATTATTTTTAACTTTAAAAGAAACTGGAATTAAATAGCCATAATTCTTATCTATGTAAAACACAGTATAATAAGTTTCTTTAAAATTATTTAAACACCCTGATAAATAAAATAAAATAAATAAAACAAAAACTAAAATAAGATATAATTTAAAATTTTTCAATATTTTTAAATAATTCATCTAAATTAATATCGTGATGTTGATTTTGAGTTTGTTCTTTAAAGAATTCAAGTACACTTTTATCTTCAAATAATTCTTTAATAGGGGTTCCAGCATATAAAAGTAATACTAAATCATCAGCAATTTCCAAAAATACATCAACCATGTAAGGATCAAAATGTTTTCCTTTTGATTTTTCTATAATCTCAATGCTTTTATAAGCAGGTAATCCTTCTTTATATTGTCTTTTACTCATCAAAGCATCGAATACATCAGCAACTGCAATTATTCTAGGTAATATAGGGATTTCTTCTCCTTTTAATCCATCAGGATATCCACTACCATCCCATTTTTCATGATGATATCTAACACACTCTGGAATCCCCCCATATTTTTTTAATAATTTTTGATCATTAACATTAGGCCAAGGGAAATACATCTGCTTTACTATATTATAACCTATTATAGTATGTTTTTTCATTATTTCAAATTCTTCATCAGTTAATTTTCCAGGTTTATTTAAAATATTATCAGGAACCCCAACTTTACCTATATCATGAACTACAGTACCAGCTATTAATGCTTTTAAAAATTCATCATCTATGCCCATTTTCTTAGCTATCTCAGTTGATATTATCATAACCCTTTTTGTATGATCTTTAGTAAATAAATCCTTTGATTCTATAATATCTACAATAGCTTGTAAAGTTTGTAATGTAGAATTAGAAAGTTTATTATAAGTTTCAAATAATTTATTGTATAGTTTTGAAGTTTCTATAATAACCTTAGTTTGAAATAATAAAGTAGTATAAAACAATATATCTTGTTCAGAAACATTTCTCAAAGATTTAATAAAATCATCAATAGCCTCAGATAAAAATTGTTCAGTTTTAGAAATATTTCCTACTAAAGAAAAAGCAGAAGCTATATTAAATGATAATAATTTATTTTTATAAGGATCTTTAATTAATTCCTTAGCTTTAATGAGAATATCTATAGAATTAGATAATTTACCTTCAAAAGCATAAATTAATGCTAAAAAATATTTTATTTCATTTTTATTAGGATTCATTTCTAAAGCTTTTTCAAAATAATCTTTAGCTAAAGAAAACCTAAATCTACTAAGCTCTATTATCCCTAAATAATAATATACATCAAAATTTATATGTTCTTTAGATAATAATTTTTTAAATAAAGAATAAGAATATTCAATATCACCTTTTTTAAAAGCTAACAAAGCTGCTAAATTAATAAAACTAATATTATCTGGTTCAATTTTTAGAGCTTTATCAATATAGTAAATAGCGCTATCCAAATTATTTAATCTTTCATTTACTAAAGCAAGTTTTTCCAAAACTTCAGGCTCCTCAATTATAGAATAATTTAAAATTTCTTCTAATATTTTTTTAGCCTCTTTATAATCACCTTTAAGTACATAAATATCTGCCATTTCTTTTAAAACTTCTGTTATATTATAATTAAAATCTATACAATTTTTTAATAATTTAAGAGATTTATCAAATTCATATTGTTTTTTAAAAGCAAGAGCTAAATAATAATATATCTCAGGATTATTAGGTTCTAAATCCCTAGCTTTATATAAAACTTCTATAGCATCATCAAATTTATCTAATATAATCAAATACTTACCTAGTAATAAGTGTGCTAATGAAGATTTAGGATTTAATTCTGAAGCTTTTTTTAAATAATTTATAGCATTACTAAATAAATTTTGATTTAAATAAACATATCCTAATAACAAATAAGACATATCAAAAACAGGGTTTAAATCTATCAATTTCTTTAAAAGAATTATTGCTCTAGAATAATCTAAAGCATCTATACTTAGTAAAGAGAATAAATATACTATATTTTGATTATCCTTATACTTAGATATTAGATCTTCAAAAAAATTAATATAGTTTAAATTTTTAGCATATAAAATCCAACCCTTTAAAATAAGATTATAAGGCTCAATATTAGTTTTTAAAATTAATTCTATATTTTCTAAAGCTTTATCAAATATATAAGAAAATTTTGATATATCAACTTCATTTACATAATAAGCTTTAGAAACATTATAAAAAAACTTAGTAATAAAATAATCTTCAATAATATTAAAAACTTTTTCTTTTCTACCCCATTTTATTAAAAAAAAAGTATAAAAAAATTTACCTTTTATAAAAAATGGATAATTTTCTACTAAAATTTGAAAATTTTTAAAAGAATCTACAAACTGATCTAATTTATCATATAATAAACATAATTCTAATAATATTGCTGCATCTTTTTTATTTCTAAATTGATTTTCTAAAACTGAAATTCTATTTCTTATGGCTAAATCATCTATCATACATTAGTTATATTTTTGTTTATTGATATTAATTTTAGTTTTTAAATAAGCTACATCTACATAAAATCTATAACCACAAATTAAACATGCAAATTCTTTAACTTCTTTTTCTTCTTCTAAAAATAAATCTTCTATATCTATATCTTCATAAATAATTCCCTTACATTTAGGGCATTTAACACCTTCTAATATATCACCTTCTAATTCATTAAAATCAGCTATAGATTCTTTTATTATATCTTCAAATATATCATTTATATTATTATTTTTATTATCTTTATTTTTTTTATCTTTTTTTTTATTATCCATAAGATATTGTGAACTACCTCGCATCACACATACAAAGCTTCGGGTGAATTTGAACACCCTATTGAGTCCCTTATAATGAG
>JBMFOW010000073.1:0-7734 GCA_049969455.1 bacterium
ATAATAGTATTTTTAAATAATTTTCTTCATGAATTTTTGGAACAATTATTTTTAAAATTTTACTAATTTTATTTGAAAAATTTAATAATTTATATATGTTTTTATTTATATTAAATTTAAAAATAAGATAAATAAATAGATTTTTTTTTATTAATAAAATTTTTAGAATATTAAACTTAATAAAATTAAATTTTAACATTTTTAGTTTATATAAAACAATAAGGGGTATCCTTATATTTATATTGTAAAATTTAAATAAGAATCCCTCTCTTCAAAAGACTTTGTAATATTTATTTTATATTTTTTATTTAAATAAGAGGATAATTTTTTGAGAAATATAATAAATAAATAAGGAGGGATATGTAAAAAAAATGAAAGAAAACATAAATAATAATCAAAATTTAAATAATCCTAAAAATTTATTGGATTATAAGAAAGAAGGTTTATTAAATTTATTAGTTGAATTTAATAGAAGTGATTTACCTATTCCAAGAAGTGGTTTAGAGATAGAGTCTAATTTAGGTAGATTTGGGGCTTTAAAGGAACCTTCTTTAAAGGATAAGATTCCTCCAATTTACTTGGAAACTTTACCAGGGGGACAACTATTACTAACTAAATTAGATGATTTTTTAGCTTGGTCAAGAGCTAATTCTTTATGGTATTTATTATTTGGATTAGCATGTTGTGCTATAGAATTAATGGCAACTGGTGCAAGTAGGTTTGATTTTGAAAGATTAGGGATGCCATTTAGAGCTTCTCCAAGACAAGCTGATTTAATGATTTTAGCAGGTACTATAACTTGGAAAATGGCACCAAGGGTTAGATTATTATATGAGCAAATGGCACATCCCAAATATGTTATCGCTATGGGTACTTGTACTATTAGGGGAGGACCATATGTATATCAATGTTATTCTGTTTTGCCAGGAGCTGATATGATAGTGCCTGTTGATGTATATGTACCTGGATGCCCTCCAAGACCTGAAGCACTTTTGCATGGATGTATTGTTCTACAAGAAAAAATAAGAAACTCTAATAAAAATAAAGAATCTAATAAAAATAATAATATTGATAATAATAAAGCCTAAAAAAATACTTTAGTAATAAATTTTTTTTAAATTAAAAACGTGGATTTTAATTTTCTAATAGGCTTTTTAATTTTATCTTTACTTATTTTTGTTGATTTTTCTACAAGATTATTATATTTATGGTTTGTTTATAGAAAAATAAAAGTAGATTATATATTTTTTAGTTTTTTTAGATTATCTTTAATTTTTATAATAATGCTTTTATCAGTTAAAATTTTACCTAATTTTATTTACTTTATTATTGTTTTTTTAATATATTTCTTTTTTTCTCCTTTTATTTGGAAGTTTATTATAAATAAAAAAATTAAAACATATAAAAATTAACTTTTTAAAAAAATTAAATTTAGATGAATATATTATATTTTTTTAAGAATTTATTTAAAATAGATATTCCTGAACATAGTTTGGAATATAATAGATCTATAGATGGTTTAAGAGGTGTAGCTGTTATATTGGTTATGCTTTTTCATTTTTTTCCTAGTATTTTGGTTATGTAGGAGTAGACATATTTTTTGTTATCTCTGGATATTTAATAACTAAGATAATAGTAAATCAGATATTGAATGAGAAATTTAATTTGTTAATATTTTATAGAAATAGAATAAGAAGAATATTTCCTGCTATGTTGGTTGTAATTTGTTTTAGTTTATTAATGGGATATTTGTTTTTATGGCCTGAGTTTTATCAGTTTTTAAGCAAACATGTTAATGCATCACTTGTTTTTCAAGAAAACTTTAGATTATTAAAAGAAGGGAGTAAATATTGGGATATAGATTCTAAGTATAAACCACTTTTACATTTTTGGTCATTATCTATTGAAGAGCAATTTTATATTTTTTGGCCGTTTATTTTATTGATTTCTTTTTATTTTTTTAAAAAAAGAAATTTTTTAGCTAATTTATTTTTTATTGTTTTTATTTTTTTAGTTTTATTTATATTAGCTTTGAATTTAAATTTGGGTTATTATCATAGTTTATCTAGATTTTGGGAGTTAGCTTTAGGCGGTATTTTAGCTTTTATTGATATTTATTTAAATTATTTTAATAAAAATGAAAGTTTTAAGAATAAGATACGGTTATTTTTTAGTAATTATCAAGCATTATTTTTACTAGTATTTTTAATAAGTATATTATTTAATTATAATATAAAAAATTTTAGTATATTTCATTTATTTTTAGTTGATTTATCTACTTTTTTGTTAATATTTAGTTTTATTTATAAAGAGAATAATTTATTTAGTAGAGGTTTTTTATGGTATAGTGGAGTTATTAGTTATTCTTTATATTTATGGCATCATGTTTTATTAAGTTTTAATTCTTTTTTTGATAACCCCTATTATGACAAAATTTATAATATAGATAATAGTTTTTTTATTTCTTTTAAGTTAGTTTTGATTTTAATTTTATCTTATATTTTTTCTCATTTAACTTATAAATTTATTGAATATCCGTTTAGAAAAATTAAGGAATCAAAATATGTTATTTTTTTATTAATTATTTCATTTATTTTAATACAGATTTCATATTATATTGATAAAAATAAAGGATTAGATACAAGATTGCATATTATTTTTGATAAATATGCCAAGAATTTTCAAGTTATACAAAGTAATATTGAGGGATTAAAGTTGGTAAAAGGTATATTAGGATATGAACCTTTAAACGATGGAATAAAATCAACAACTGATGATATAAATAATAGTAATTTTATATTATTGATAGGAGACTCTCATGCTTTTCACCTTTATGAGGGTTTAGCTTATTATTTGAAAAGAATAAATGATTATAATTTATTGTTAATTTCTAATTCTGGTAATGCTCCATTTTATAAAGATTTTATAATTTCTCCTGATACTCCTACGAAAGATATACCAAAATATTTACAACAGGTAAAAGATATTTATAAAGTAGTGGATTATTTATATAATGATAAAAAATTAAAAAAGATTATATTTAGTATAAGGTTATTTACTTATTATTTTTCTTATGATCATGGAATTTTAAGTGATAATAATTTTTCTAATAATTATTCTTTGGTTTTTTCAGAGTATTTTGAAAATCCTAGAAATTATAATCATAAAATTATTTTTGAAAGAAAATTAAGCCAGACTCTCTATTATTTTTCTAAATTAAATTGTGAATTTTATTTTATTATTGATATTCCTAATTTAGGATTTGATCCTAAAGTTTATTCTTATTCTAACTTTGAATTGAGTAATTTTTTTAAGAAAATATTTGGTATATATTTTTTTAAATGTATTGATAAAATTCCATATAATTTATATTATGAAAAGCAGGGTAGGTATAGTAGTTATTTTATTGATATTATAAAGTATTATCCTAAAGTGAAAATAATCGATTTATCTAAAGTTATGTGTGATGAAAATTATTGTTATATAATAAAGGATAACCAATATTTGTATTTAGATGATGATCATTTAAATATAAGTGGCTCATTGTATGTAGCACCATATATATTAAAAGAAATGAATATAAATATAAAAAAGTAAATTTAAAAAATTATATATTTTCATATAACTACTTAGACATAAAGGATTTATAGAAATTTAATTGAATTATTAAAGAAAGGAGGTTATTTTTTATGAGAATAAAGAGAGGAGTTATAAAGAAAAAAGCTCATAAAAAAATATTAAAATTAGCTAAGGGATATAAAGGAGCTAGAAGTAGAAGATTTAAGACTGCTAATGAAGCAGTAATGCATGCAGGAAAATACTCTTATAGAGATAGAAAACAAAAGAAAAGAGATTTTAGAAAACTTTGGATAGAAAGAATCAATGCAGCTGTTAGACAATTTAATCTATCTTACTCTAAATTTATTAATCTATTAAAGAAAAATAATATTAAAATAGATAGAAAAAATTTACAATTATTAGCAGTTGAAAATTTTGATGTATTTTCTAAGTTGATTGAACAAATAAAAGATAAAGAGTTAGTTTTAAATAAATAGAGGAAATAAAAATAAAAAAGAATAATATAAAAGTAGGGGGTATAGCCGATAATATCATAAGTATTTGCCTAACAGGGGCAAACAAAAACATACCTGTTGCTCTTAAAGAGACCAGTTATAAGTATTTTAAGGAGCTCTTGGAGTTTTAAGGAGGTCGTTTGTGACTAAATTGTTCGTAGGTAACCTTAGTTATCAATTAACAGAAGAGGAGTTTAAAAATACATTCCAACCTTATGGTAATATTAAAAGTTTAAGATTATTAACCAACAAAGGTTTTGGATTTGTTGAATATGAAACAGCTGAAGAAGCTCAAAAAGCTATAGAAAATCTCAATGGTAAAGAATTAAAAGGAAGACCAATGAGAGTAGAATTAGCTAAACCTAGGGAAGAAGGATTTAGATCTAATAATAATAGGTTTAGAAATAAAGGATTCTCTAGGAATTCTTCTTCTAAAACCTCCTCTAACAATAGGAACTTTAGAAGAAATTTCTCTAAATCTGAATAATTTATAATTAATTTAATCTTTGGCTATACCCCCTGTTTTTTATTTTTATCTATTTTTCTTGATAGTTGAAATTACTATACTAAAACCTTTTAACAATAATTGAACATATAGTAATAAAAGAAATTTACAAATTTTAAGTAAGGATTTTAAGTAAGGACAAAGAGTGCTTTTAAAGAACCGAGCTCTTAAGAAGTTTAAATGCAGATGTTAAATAATACAGGAACTTTTTCAAGAAGCTTGGAAAGTTTGACCAATAAGATTTATTTTTAATATACTTTTTTTAATACAAGCTAACTTATGCTAAAGGGAAAAAAATTAATTAATTTCTTAGAATATCTTAAAAATTCTTTTAAAGCTGGATTAACTTTAAATAACATTATTTTTAATTTAAAAAATGCAATACTTTTTAAAGATATTGCTTTAAAGATAGAAAATGACATAATAAATAATAAGCTACTATTAAGTGTTGCTTTAAGAAAAAACAATATTGTACCTGATTATGTTTCTTATATCCTTGAAGCTGGTGAAAAAAGTGGAACTATTCTTGAACTAATAAACTCTTTAATTAATATTTTAGAAAATATTGAAAAAATTAAACAAGAAACTAAAATATATAGAATATATATCATTATTACTTTATTTTTGATATTTTTTGGTGTTTTTATTTTTCAATTCATTTTTAAGAATGTATTTTTAATCATTGTTCAAGATATTAGTAATAAAAATAATTTTTTAATTTTTGTCAAAAATTTAGCTAATTTTTTAAATATTACAAATGTATTCATTGGTTTTATTATTGTTTTATTTATTTCTTTATTATTATCTTTTAGAAATATAGTTTTGGATATTTTTGAATATTACATTTTAGGTAAGCCTTATAGAAACTTAATTTTATCTAATGTAATGATTATTATGGGTAATTTAATAAAAAGTGCTTTGTCTATACCTTTAGCTATTCATATTTCAACTTTAACAATTGAAAACTCAATTCTAAAAGAATTTATTTATAAAAATTTTAAAAATATTACTAAAAATTTTACTGAATTTAATAATCATATAGCTAATAAATTGTTTATGTTTTTTCCGATTGATTATCATTCGCTTTTAGTAAATAGTTTTTTAACAGGAACCATAGATACTGAATTAATAGAAATTGGAAATAAAATTCAAAATGAATCTATTAATTCTCTTAAATCTAGATTTTTTAAAATTTTAATTTTTATAATTATATTGACAACATTATTTTTAGGAACTTTAATTGTTATTTCATTTTTAAGTATTTATTTACCTTTCTTTCAAGATATTAACTAAAAAATATTACTAAAATATTACTAAAAAATTACTAATTTAGATAAATGTTAAGCTTTTGCTAAGGAAATTACTATTATATTATTTGATAATTTAAAAGTATTTCTGATTAGTTTTGAAATTTCATTAATAGTTGCTCCTGTTTTTATTATATCATCTACTATTAAAATATTTAATTTACTTTTATTTAGTTTTAAAGAAATATTCTCTAAAGTTTTAATTGTTTTTTTAATTACTTTTTCATTTATATAATATTTGTTTTTAGCATTTTTTATTCTATCTAACTTATTTTCTATAAAATGTTGTTTTATCTTGTTATTTGAAATTGATACTATATTTAAAATAGGTTTTTTATATATTTTTGATAAATTCAAACATAAATATAAAGTATATTTTATAAAATTATGATTAGGTACGTTAATTATTAAATCAAAATCTAGAGAATATTTATCTATTAATTTTTCTAACATTTTACTTAGTAAAATAGATAAATAGATTTTATTGTTAAATTTGTATTCTTTTATTAAAAAAAGAATATTGGAATAAACATCTACTGAGTAAGCTTCATTAAAATATAAATTACTAAAGTGATTAAAATTGCTTTTATCTATTTTAAAGTATTTTAGATTATTATTAATATTTAAATAACAAGAATTACATAAGGTATTAAAACATATTTTATTACAACTTATACATTTATCATTTCCAAAAACGAAATTACTTATTAATGAATAGTTATAAATCAAAAAGTAAAACCAAGAATCCATTTAGTTTATTTATTTACTTTTTTAATCAAAAAGAAAATAATAAAGAATTTCAACTAGATTATTTAATGATTTATCTAAGTTTCCTACTAATGGATTAAATTCTACTATATCTAATGAAATTACATTATAATTTTTTTTAATATAATCAATGATATATATTATGTCAAAAGGTTTTAAATTAACTCCATAACTAGAATTTACACTATCTATAAATGTACTATCTATACTATCTACATCTAAACTTATATATACAGGATATTCTTTGTTGATATTTCTGTTAATAAAATCAATACCTAAATTTTTATCTCTTAATAAATCAAGTGATCTTAAAAAATTAACATTATATTTTTTAGCATTATCAAACAAATAATATGGATTAGCACTCTCTTTTATCCCCAATATCATCACATTTAAATTAAAATTATTTTTAATAGAATATTTTATAGTATCAATAAGATAAGTACCTCCACTTAATCCTTCTTCTATTTCCCTTAAATCAAAATGACTATCAAATACTATTAAATTTAAATTATTATATTTTTCTAAAATAATTTCTAATATTGGGTTTGTTATACTATGATCTCCACCTATAAAAATAATCGTTTTATATAAATTTATTAATTTTTTAGCAATATATTTAATATTATTAAAGGTTTGGTTTTTATCTGAAATAATAATTTTAAGAAACCCTAAAAAATCTATTGTTTTACTAAATCCTTGATCAGATAATGATAAATCTAAGAGTTTGTTAATAATATATTTGGGACTAAACCTAGCTCCAGGTTTTCCTGCAGTACTACTATCCCAACCAACCCCTATTATTGATATGTCCCTTACCCTATCTTCTACTTCTAAAGAATTTAAATATATATCTCCATCTTTTATTATATTAACTATATCTTTTAATTTATAATTCTTTAAATCTCTTAAAAATTTTAAATCATTTTCTATATACATATTTAAAATTTAAGTTTAACTTACTGCTTAAGGAGTTTTGACCCTTTAGGGGGTTTAGCACCCCCTATAACCCCCCAATTCAAAGGGGGTTTAAACCCCCTTAACCCCCTTTTTTTATTTCTTTCCATTTTTTAACTTGCCT
>JBMFOW010000074.1:0-7728 GCA_049969455.1 bacterium
GGCATGACCTTGTTGATATAATGAGATTTTCAATCTATGACTTCTTAAAACATAGCGATGATGAGGCTTTAAAATATTATATATACTGTGATAATGCATTCAAAGTAGATAATCTTTCAAAGAACTATATTTTAAATTTTATTGTTTCAAATTTAAGTATATTGTTTTTTATTTTTGTTCCTTTATTTAGTATTTATTTTTTAACTTCAAAGGAATCTTTTAAAAATTGGGTGTTTAATAATTTTCATTACATTAAGGGAATAGATGTTTTTATAGAATCTTATGATAAGTACCAAAAACTGTATTTAAAGGCTATTTTAGTTAATATTATTTCTATTATGTTTATTTCATCTTTAGTTTTTAATTTTATATTTGGATTAAAAGGTATTTCATTGGGTGTATTGTATGGATTATTTTCTTTTATACCTGTTATAGGTCCTATTTTTGGTAGTTTGCCTGCTATTATTTTGGGCTTTTCTAAATCATTTTTTACAGGTATTTTTGTTATATTTTTAGTTTTTATTATTCAGCAATTATCAGATAATTTTATAATGCCTAAGATTATAAGAGATCATCTTAATTTAAATCCATTGATTACTATTTTTTCTATATTAGGTTTTTCTAGGATTCTTGGGGTTTGGACAGTATTTATTGCTCCTCCTTTAGTACTTTCTATTAAAGATTTAATTGAATTTATTGCTAAAAACATTAATAATAGTAATAAAAAATAAATATGTTAAAAAATTCTAATTTTATATTTGGAGAATTTATTGAAAATAATTTAACTTTTAATGATATAGAAATTATCTTTAAAAAAGCAAGAACTAAATTAAATGAAATTTATTATATTCCTATTTATAAATTAATAGATAGTATTGATAAAGTAATGAAATTCTTTAAAGATGAAAATAGTTATTATTACAAACAAACATTAGAATTAATGCCTTCTATTGTAGGTTTTAGTTCCAAGATGATTAAATTAGCTATTGATGAATTGGTTAAAAATTTTACTAAAGAAAATCTTATTAATAGATTAAATATTGAATTAAAAGATCTAAATTTATTAGATAAGTGGCTTTATGATAATAAATCTAATGTATTTTTAAGGGTAAATCCTATAGGGGTATTGTTACATATAACTGCTGGTAATGTATTTGTTTCTGCTATTGATTCTTTATTAAGTGGTTTGATAACTAAAAATATTAATATTATAAAAACTTCGTCAAAAGTTGGTACTACTTTTGGTATATTATTTGCAAAGAGTTTTTTAGAAATAGATCCTAAATTAGCTTCTTTATTTGCTATTATTAATTTTGATTTTAGGGATAAGAAATTAATTGAACTGATTAATGAATATGTAGATGGGTTAGTTGTTTGGGGAGGTAGAGATTCTACTAAATATTTTTTAGAAAATATTGAACCTACTAAACATATAGTTATATTTGGGCCAAAGTATAGTATCTCTGTTATAGATATTGAAGCTTTTTTAAATTATAATATAGATTTTATTTGTGAGAATTTAGCGTATGATATAAGTTTATGGGAGCAACGTGCTTGTGCTTCTCCTCAAGTTATTTATATTATAGGAAAAACTGATATTGAGTTCCTTAAGTATTTTGCTTATAAATTGTCTTATCATTTGAATTTAATGCTAAAAGAGATCCCTCAATATGAGTTATCTTTTGATGAATATGTTGAACAATTTTCTGCATCTGATTTAGCTATTTCTAAGGAAGTCTTAAATAAAGCTATTTATTATGATAGAGTAGTTTTAGATTTAAGTCAAGATGAATTCTTTTTTATTTCTCCTCTTAATAGATTTGTTTATATTAAAAATATAGACAATATTGATATTTTAGTTTCTAAATTAGAAAACAATAGAGATATTTTACAAAGTTGTTCTATTTTAACTACTAATGAAAATTTATATGAATATACTGAAAAACTGTCTAAAATTAATATAACTAGATTTACTAATATAGGTTTAATAGCTCATAGTTATTTAAATGCTCCTTATGAAGGTGATTATATTTTTAAAAGGTTTTCTAAATTGATTGCTATTGAAAAAAGTAAATCTAATTTTGATGTATTTTTAGAAGAAGATTTATCTAAATTGAAACCTTTTTATATAACTAATAAGTTAATGTTTTTGTTTAAACATGCTTATGAAAATTCTGAATTTTATAAAAAAGTATATTCTAAGGTTTTAAATGATATTGGTATAAAAAATATTGATGAAATTAATGAAAATAATTTTTTAAATTTATTTTACAAGTTACCATTTGTTACAAGAGAGGATATTTATAATCATTCTTTAACAGGTGATAAAGGAATATTAACAAGTTATGAAAAATGCTATGTTTTCTCTACTGGAGGGACAACTGGAAAACATAAGTATGTAACCTATTCTTTTGATGAATTTGAAAAAATAACTTATTATTTATCGCAGATATATTTTTTAGCTGGTATAAGTAAAGATGATGTAGTAGCTAATTTATTTATGTCAGGTAATTTATGGACTTCTTTTATTGCTGTTAATAAAGCTTTGGAATCTTTAGGTTGTATTATTTTACCTATTTCAGGTAGTACTAATATTGATTTAATTATAGAATATTTATCTGTTTTAAAGCCTAATGTTTTATTAGGTATCCCTACTCAGATTTTACAGATAGCTAATTATATTGAGCAAAATAATTTAGATATATCAATAGAAAAGATTTTTTATGGTGGAGAGATATTATATGAAAATCAAAAAGAGTATTTAAGAAAAGTTTTAAAAACTAAAATAATAAGATCAGCAGGTTACGCTTCTGTAGATGCTGGACCTATTGCTTATCAATGTAAATATTTAAAAGGTAATCAACATCATATACTTACTAATTATCAATTTGTAGAAATTATTGATTCTGATACTAATGAGGTAATAAAGTTTCCTGATGATACCAAAGTTGGAGAAATTGTTGTAACTAATTTAGAAAGATTTTTAATGCCAGTTATAAGATATAAAACTGGAGATTTAGGAAAATGGGTTAATATTCAATGTAAATGTTTAAGAAGTTCTTATGTTATTGAACTTTTAGGAAGATTTGATGATTGGATAAGATTAGCTAGTTATGATTTTTATTATCAAGATTTTCTTAATGCTTTACCTGATTATTTTGAACCTTTTGTTCAACTAAAAATTTCCAGAAAAGAATATTATTTACAGATTAATCTTAAATTAAAAGATTCTTTAAATGAATCTAAACTAAATGAAATAAGAGATCAATATTTAACAAATTTAAAAAAGATTAATTGGCAATTAAAGGAAGGTATAGAATCCAATATTATAAAAGTTAGTATTAATTTTGTAAATGATTTTGCTAAAAATCCTAAAACAGGAAAAATGTTAAAAGTAATATATTTGGATTAATTAAAAAAGTATTTTAAGATTAATAAAAAGGAAGGAGGGAGATAAGTATGATGAAAGAGGTTTTTATAGTAGGTGGAGGACCTGGTGGGGTAAAGTTGGCTGAAGAATTAAGAAAATTAGGTTTTGATGATAAAATTTATTTAATTGAAGATAGATTTTTAGGTGGTGAATGTACTAATGTTGGTTGTATCCCTTCTAAAGCTTTCTTTAATTTCTCTAAAACTTTTTATAAAACTAAAAAAAATTTTAATTATGAATTAGAAATTAATGTTGATAATATATATAATAATATTAAGAGGGTTGTAAATACGATAAAAAGGGGTATAGAAGATAAGCTTAAAAAACTTAATATAGATGTTATTTTTGATTTTGCTAAATTTAATAATGATAAAATAATTTTATCTAATAAAGAATTTAATTATGATATTTTAGCATTAGCTACTGGAAGTTATCCTATTAATATATTAGATATAATTAATCATAATGTTAAAGATAGTTCTAAAATATTAGATAATAGGAAATTATGGGGTGATAATTTAAAAGATTTTTTAAATGATTTATCTAAAGGTAGTAGAATTTTAATTATAGGGGGAGGTTATATAGGTTTAGAAATTGCTTCTTTCTTTAGTATATTTAAAAAATCTTTATTTTATGTTATTGAATTAGCTGATAGGATTTTATTTAATGCTGATAAAGATATATCTTTAGAATTATTTAAATATCTTAATAAAGATAATGTTAATATATTTACTTCTTGTAAGATATTGGAAATAAAGGAAGAGAATAATAAGTATGTAGTTAGTTTTGAAAGAAATGGAAAAAATGAGAAATTAGAAGTAGATTATATAGTTTCTGCTATTGGTAGAAAACCTAATTTACCATCAAATTTGGTAAGTAATAAAGGATTTGATGATAGTTATTTTGATAATAATTTAAGATTAAAAGGAGTTAAGAAATTGGTTTTTGGTTTAGGGGATATAACAGGATTAAAAATGTTAGCACATAAAGCAGAATATCAAGCTAAAATAGTTGCTAAAAATATTATTAATTATTTGCATCAAAATAAATTAAAATATGAATATACTTTAAATGTTGAAAATTTAATACCTGGTGTGGTTTTTACTTTTCCTCAGGTAGCATTTTATGGATTAACAGAAGATGAAGCTAAAAGTAAATTAGGTAATGATGTGGTTATAAAGAAAATTGATTTTGCTTCTAATTCTAAGGCTATTGCTGATTTAGATAGGATAGGATTTGTTAAAATTATATATAATAATTTAGGAGAAATATTAGGAGCTCATATGATAGGTAATGATGTGGATTTACTAGTTTCTGTTTTATTGAGTTATCATAGTGAGGTAGTTATCTTTCCACATCCTACATTAGCTGAGATTTTTAACGAATTACTATAGTCTAAAATTACTAAAAAATATTATAAAAAAGATATTATAAAAAGAGGTGGCAATTTAATATGATTATAGCTAATAAAAAAATAACTGATAAAATTAGGGAAAGTGCTAATAAAGTAGTATCTAATGCTAAATATATTTCAATTAGTGATAAAGCTATTGATGATTTTATTAATAATGAACTTAAGAATTATCTCAAGGATTATAATTATGATAATGTTGAAAATATTATATCTCCTAAGTATCATTATATAGACTTAGAGAATCCAATGAAGAGTATATGGTATTTTTTTGTTTTAGATACTATTAATTTTTGTTTTTGGAATTTTAATGATAGAGATAAATGGACTTTAGTTTATAAAGATGGAGATAAAGAAGAATTAGTTAGTGGGTATTTAGCGTTAGCTCTTGTTTTAAAGCAAGAAGCTAAAAATAATCCATTATTTGATAAACCTTCTTATTTTGCTAAATTGTTTAAAGGTGAGTTATTAAGAATTTTATATCCTTTATATAGTAATCCAAGATATTATAAAGGTGAGTTAATGCTTTTGGAAGAAAGGGTAACTAACTTAAGAGAATTAGGAGAAAATATTTTGGGGAAGCCTTTAACTAAATTATATGAAAAAATTTTTGTATCTAAGGAAGAAATAAAAAATATTAATGAAATAAGAACTTATTTTAAAGAAGATGATGAAAGTAATAAGATATTGAATTTATTTGATAAATCCTTGGATGTAAATAAATTTTTAGATAATATTATTTATAATTTTAAGAGTTATAGAGATAAAGGGGATTATGTTTTAAAGGATGGTCAAGTTATTGAAGTTTATTTTTATAAGCGTGCTCAACTTTTAGCACATGATCTTTATTTGCTTTATAAATATTATGAAAAAAATGCTAAAGATTTATTAAATAAATTTCCTTATTTAAATTTATTGAATTTTAAAAATATAAGTGATTTAACGGTTTTTGCTGATTATAAATTACCTCAATTACTTGAGTATAAAAAAATAATTAATTATACAGAGGATTTAAAAAATGAGATAAAGCAGCAAATTGTTATTTCTAAGGAAAAGGAAGTTGAAATAAGAGCTGCTACTATTGTAGCTTGTCAAAGAATTGCCAAAAAAATAAATAATATAAATGAAGCTTTGTTGGATAATATTTTATGGAATATTGCTAAAAATACTAATTTTAATTTACCTTATCATAGAAGTATCTCTATTTATTATTAATACCTATAATTTATACTTAGAAATTATATTTAGGAAGGAGAGATTTTATGACTTATTTAAAGCAAGTTTTATATAATTTAGAAAAAAATCCTAAAGCTTTGTTTTGTTTGCAAAAGGCTAATGCTAATTTGAAAGCTTGGGGTTATACAGAACATGGTATAAGGCATGCTAAGATTACTTCTCAAAGAGCTATGTATATTTTAAGGGAATTAAATTATTCTGAAGATGAGGTTTACTTAGCTGGAATAGCTGGGTTTTTACATGATATTGGAAACTTAGTGTCTAGGTATAATCATGAAGTAAGTAGTGCATTTTTGGCTTTAGATATTTTAAAAGAGATGGGGGTAGAGTATAATGATATAATAAAGGTTATGTCAGCTATTGGGGCTCATGAAGATGATCATTTTCTTGATATCCCTGATCCTATTGCTGCTTCTTTAATTATTGCTGATAAAAGTGATGTCCATAGAAGTAGGGTACAGAATAATGATATTAATACTTTTGATATTCATGATAGAGTTAATTATGCAGTAGAAAAAGATCAGTTAATAGTTGATCATTCTAATTCTAAACCTATTATTACTATTGATTTAAAGATAAATACTAATTTTTCTTCTATTATTGAGTATTTTGAGATATTTTTGCACAGAACGAAGATGTGTAAAAGAAGTGCTGAAGCTATTAACTGTGAATTCGCTCTTATTATCAATAATCAAAGAATGGTTTAATTTATATAATGGTTTAATTTTAATTTATATATAATTTTTTGTTTTTTATGCATAAATTTAGCTATAAATCTATAAAAAATCAAAATGATATAAAAAATGTTATTAAAAAAATATTTAAAAATAAGAAATTAAAGGTTTATCTTTTTGGTTCAAGATTAACAAAAAAAAATAGTGTATATAGTGATTTAGATTTAGCTTTTGCTTGTGATCAAGATATTAGTTATGAATTATCAATTTTAAGGGAAGTTTTGGAAGAATCTAATCTTGTTTTTGATGTGGATTTAGTAGATCTTTCTAAAGTAAGTAAAGATTTTAGGGAAAATGTTTTAAAAAATGGGAAATTATGGATAAATTTAGGAAACAGTTAAAAGATTTTGAAAATTCTATAAAAAGATTTAGAGAATCAATTAAATTGGCTAAAAAAAAAAGGAATACTGAACTTTATTCTTTTTTAAGGGATTCTAGTATTCAAAGATTTGAATTTACTTTTGAAATATTTTGGAAATTAATAAAAACTGCTATTAAAGAGTTAGAAGGTATTGAATGTAATTCTCCTAAATCTTGCTTTAGGGAATTATTTAAAAATAAGTATATAGATCAAAAGAAGTTAATTAAATTATTTGAGATGGTAGATAGTAGAAATTTAACTGTTCATACATACAGTGAAGAATTAGCTGATGAATTATTTAAAAAACTCAGAATTTATAAAAAATTGCTCTCTAAAACCTCGTATCTATGATAGGGGGGATACAGAGAAGCAGAAGGTAAGCAGTTCAAAGCTCTTGACATGTAATCATGTAATATGGTTAACTATATAATAATAGTAAATGGGTGAATATGTAGGCACTGCAGGACAAGTTTCTGCAGAGACAATCAGGAAGTATATTGAAAAATACCAACATCTATGAGATGTTTAACGATATCTTTAAACAATCTTCCTGAAG
>JBMFOW010000075.1:0-7700 GCA_049969455.1 bacterium
TAAAAGTTTCTACTTTATTTATTAAATTATCTAATTCTGCAGCTTTTGAAGATAAAATACTTACATCTTTAGAGTAGATATCTATTAAATTATAAAGTTCATTTTTTTCTTTGTTTAAATTTTCTATTTTATTATCAATTTCGTTTAGCTTTAAATATAGATTTTCTGGAACATTTATATTCATTAAATTATCTTTAATATTATTAATAAAATTTTCAGTTTCATTTAATTTAGATTGTAAATCACTATATTTTTTATTTAAATCATCAATAGAATTTCTTATTTCATTAAGATTAAGATTAATTTCAGAATTTTGAATTTGTTCTGTAATTCCTTGTAATGTACTTTCAGATATATTTTTGGACTTTTTATCTTTTTTAGACATATTAAGATTCCACCTTCTTTTTTTTATTTCTTTTATAATTTATTTTACTACAATTTATTTTAATTAAAAAAATTTTTTACGTAATCAATTAAAAATTTTACATTATCTATTTTAGTATTTGGCTTTAAACCATGACCTACATTAAAAATATATCTTTTTCTTATTGCCACCTCTCCCTTTATTTTTTCTAAAATATTTTTAAAACTCCTTTCTAATACATCCCTAAAAATATCTTCATTTAAAGTTAATAAAAATGGATCTAAATTACCTTGAATAACTTTATCTGTTTTATTAAAATAAAATAATATACTTTCTTTATAATCAACAGCTAAACCATCTATATTTAAATCATCTAAAAAATTTATAATGTAAATAGTATCTAAACAAAAAAATATAATTGGTATTTTAAAACTTTTCTTTAATTTATTTAAAATATTAATATAATGACTTTTAAAATAATTATCAAATTCAAATTTAGATAATTCAAATAAAAAAGAATCAAAAATTTGAATAGCATCAAAATTCAAAGAACCTAAAAATTCTATATATTTAAATAAAACTTTACTAAAAAAAGAAATGATAATCTCCCAATTATTTGAATAAATTAATTCTTTTATTTTATTTTCTTTATTTCTAGTATTTTTATTTTGATTTTTAAATAAATAAGAAATAGTGGTATATAAACCAGGAGAAAATCCTATTAAAGGTTTTTTTAGATAATTTTTTATTCTCAATACAGGGTCTTTTAAAAAAGATAACCTCTCTATAGGATCTACTAAATTAAGTTTATCAATTTCTTTATTTAATTTTACAATAGGACCTATATTATCTACTATCTCATAATTTATTCCATCTATTATTTCATAAACCAAAGAAATATCAGAAAAAATAATAACTGCATCTAATTCAAAATACTTAAAAGGTAATAATGTTAATTCTATTATTAAATCTGGATTCTTTACTAGTTCTATAAAACTATATTTTTCCCTTAACTTTCTATACTCTGGTAAATATCTCCCACTTTGCCTTAACAACCATATAGGTATATTATCATCTATATTTACCTTATTTAAGGCTTTTATAAATGAATTCATATATTCCCCTTAAACGTTATATAATTTTTTTATAAATTATTTTAATCCTGAATTTATTCAATTTCTATTACTTTTTTAAAATTAAAATTAGAATTTAATAAGTAATTATTTAAAATATTTTCAATAGTTTTAGTTGGCATTAAACCTACTATTTCTGTAGATTCTATTTTTAAATTAAGTTCTATAGAATATTCCTTTATTTTTTCAAAAATAAAATAAAAATCAGTATTTAAAATATCTAAAACATTTAAAGATAATTGATATAAATCCTTAGATTGTAGATAAAAAACTTTAGCTTGTACATTTTTTATTCCATTACTACTTTCCCTTATTTTCTTTGCTATATTATTTAATTTTTCTTTTAGATTTTTATCATTATTTTTATAATTAACATTAAAAGCTAATAAAGGTTTTCTTACCCCTATAAAGCTTACTCCCAATTTTTCATGAATAAAATTATCTTTATATATATCAGGCTTAAAAAAAGGATCAATTTCATTAGTTTTTAATATTTCTTTTAATTTTTCAAAACCTAAATTTCTTATTTTATTCATTTTAAAACGATCTTTTACTTTTGAATTAAATCCATAAAAATAAACAGGTATTCTAAATTTTTCAAAAAATTTATACCCAAATTCATCAACTTCCTTAACTAAATCTTTATAAGATATATTCTTAATAGGTATAAAAGGAATAATATCTATAGCACCACTTCTTGGATGTACCCCTACATGTTTATTTAAATCAATTTTATCATAAATAATTTCAGTAATATTAAATATACAATTAAAAACATTCTCAATTGAACCTGTAAAACTAAATACACTTCTATTATGATCCCAATCATAATGAATATCTAATAAATTAACTTTACTTAATTCTATCGTCTTAGCAATTAAATTAATTAAATATATATCTCTACCTTCACTTATATTTGGAACACTTTCTATTATTATATCCATAAAATCACTTAAAATTAAATTATATTTTCATTATTTTTTATTTTTAATAAAAGATTATAAATGTTTTGATATAACTTTTGATAAATAAAATAAAATTGTTCATAAGAAAATGGATCAATCAAAGACCAATGTAAATTAATTTTCCCTTTTACATTAGAGCATTCACTAGCAGCACTATCACACACAGTTATTATTATATCACATTCATTATATGGTATATCGTTTATAGATTTAGAATAAAGATTCTCTGCACTTACATTATTTTCTTCTAATATTCTAATAGCCATAGGATTAACATACCCTGTAGGTTTCGTACCTGCAGAATATATTTCAATATTGTTTAAATTTAATTCTTTAGAAAGTTTTTTAGCAATTGCTTCCGCTATTTGACTCCTTGCAGAATTTCCTGTACATATAAAAGCTATCTTCATAATTATCACCTACTTATATTGCATTTTAAAAAACTATTTTTAGATTTCTAAATTTTTAAAATTTTCAATAGGCTCTAGCTCTTTTATAAAATTCCACAAAACTTGCTCTAAATCATTTATATTATCCAGATTTAAATCATAATTTTTTACAAAATCTATAAAATCCTGTATTTTAGAAATATTTTCTTTTATTTTTAAATTATGATTTATAATGTATATATACCGCTTTTTATCTTTAATTGATTCATAATTATAAAAAAGCTCTTCATTTAATTTCTCACCTTTCCTTAATCCGATTATTTCAATAGGAATATTTTTATTATAATTTAAAAGCTGAATAATTTTCTTAGTTAATTCATATATATTAATACTTTGTCCCATATCTAATACCACTATATCAGATGAATCTGCATTTATTAATGAAAAAATAATTAATTTAGCTGCTTCATTAGGTAACATAAAATATCTTCTTACATTTATATCAGTTACCTTAACCCTATTATAAAGATCTATCTGTTTAATTATACTTGGAATCAAGCTTCCTGAACTACCAAATACATTCCCAAATCTAACTACTATATAACTATTATCTCTATCTATAATTGAGTAATATATTGTTAAAATTTCTCCTATTCTTTTAGTTAATCCCATAAAACTTGTTGGATTAACTGCTTTATCTGTTGATATAAAAACAAATTCCTTTCTTTGTTTAAATAAATTAATATTTTCTAATATATTTAACGTTCCTAAAACGTTAGTTTTAAATGCTAAATATTTATTTTCTTCTACCAATGGTAAATGCTTCTTAGCAGCACAATGAAATATAATATCACTACCCTTTATATATTTACTTATATTCTTATCATTTATATCAATTAATACAAATTTTTTTTCAGTATCAGTATAGTACTCAGTTTCTAAAATAAGATTATGGATCCCTTCTTCAGAAATATCTATTCCTATAATTTTTGATACTTTTAAATTCAATAACTCTTTAAATATATATTTTCCAATACTACCAGCAGCTCCAGTTATTAAATAAACCCTATTTTTATAATTCGAAATATCTATTTCTATATCCCTTTTTTCTCTCATTATTAAATCCTCTACTCTTATATTCTGTATAACATAATTATTAAAACTTATATTTTCTATTTTTTTTATAGCTATATCATAAGTTTTAGATTGAATAACTTTTTCATAAATCTCATTATTTACATCTTTATCTATATAAATCTCCTTAATAGGTAATTTTTTTATAATATTTAAATCATAATAAACTGGTATCCCTTTTAATACTCTACCTCTTATTTTTAAATCATCAAAAATCAAACCAACTATCTCATAATTTAAATTCTTTAAAAAATTAATAAGATAATCTAAATTCTTTTCATTTAAAACTATTAAAACTTTAGTTTTATTAGTATTTTCAGAAAACTCTCTTAAACCTCTTAAAATTACTCTAAAAGAAAATAATAAAAATAAAGATACTAATATTTAAAATTAGGGAATTTAGTGTTTCTGGCTTAAGGTACTGATAAAAAATTAAGGAAATTAAGAAAATAAGAGGAAAGTATGCTATAAATGAACTTAAGCCTATAATTAATATATAAAAATAAGTTGAAAGTAATAGAATATTACTTATTTTAGAATGCTCTATTAAATAAAATAAATTATCATATAAGTTTATATTTAGGTTTTTAATTTTTTTATTCAATTTATAGATAGCTTTTATGAAAATGAATTCAGCATATATTGGTATTAAGGGAATTAAAATAGATATAAATAGTTTTTCATATGTATAGATTATTAATTTTAAAGAATTTATTAATTCGTTCTTTTTTTGGGATATATCCATTTATAGGACATTAAAAACTTTATAGAAGATGTAATCAATTAAACTTTTCTCTAATTTTATTAATTTTTCATTATTTAATTTAATAACCCATTCAAATTTGGTAGTTAAATAGATTTGATAATTTAAATTAATAGAATGGATATCTAAAAAACCAAGAGTATCAGTATTTAATATATTTTGATTTAATCTATTAAAAGATAAATAGAGATTATTAGCGTTTTTTGATATCTGTAATTTATTTATAAAAAAAATATTAATATTAGCTTCGATTTTTTTAGCTTTGTTATAAAAATCTGATAATAAACTAAAAACTAAATAATTAATATATTCTTCTAAAGTCATAATATATTATACTTTATTTTTTTATAGATTCCTGTAAATTTATAGTAGATGCGATATAAGCAGGTAAAATTGATGATAAAATTCCAATTAAAGTACTTATTATAAAGATTTGTAAAAACACATTTTTTGATAAAGATATTATAGGGATAGATAAATTAATTGCTTTATAAAACGAATTTTGAAACAATAAACTAGAAATGATACCTAATAGTATTCCTAAAATTGAACCTATAAATGATATGATAATGCCTTCAAATAGTAATGAAAAAAATATTATAGCTCTTGAGCTACCTATTGCTAACAATATAGCAAACTCTTTTATTCTTTCAAAAGTTGTTATTAATATTGTATTAGTAGAAGCAAGTAAAGCTGTACTTACTGACGCTACTATTATAATTACCTGTAAGCTCTTTAAAATAGCTATTAATGAATATTGATTACTATTTATTTCTTGATTTTCATAAAAAAATAAATTAGGATAATTATTTTTTAATTCTTGAATTATTTTTTTATTTTCTATATTATTTAAATTTGTTATAACCCATAATTGTGAAAAAGAGTTAATATCAAATAATTTTACATATTCTTTATAATCTATAAATATAGCATAATCTTCATAACCATTTATTTGATTTAAAACTTTATATATTTTAAAAATTTTATTTTGAATAGTTATGACATCATTTTCTTTAAGATTCAAAATTTTTGATAATTTATTACCTATTAAAACTATGTTGTTTGTATCAATTGGTGAATTTATATAAAAATTTGGATAAAATTTATCTATATATTCAAGATCTATAGATATTAAAGGAATTAGTTTATCATTTATTTTTATTAGGTTTTTAAAAATAGGAGATATTATAAGATTAGGGTACTTTATTTTTAATTCTTGGTATATGTTGGTATTAATTTTATAGGAATTTGTTGTAATAACTATTGGCCCTAATTCTATAGGTAAATCTCCACTTGTTATTATTATATCTATTTTTTTTAAGTTTATTGAGTTCTCAATAGTTTTTAAAAACCCATCTATTATTGAAAGTAATAAAAAAGAAATAAAAATAGAAACTGTTATAGAAAAAATAGTTAAGAATGTTCTTTCCTTTCTATATATTAAATTACTACTTGCTAATTTTAAACTGATTGATAACATTATATAATTAATATTTTTTATTAATTTTTGGACTTATTATTTTTTTATATGTTTTTTTTCATATACCTTTTTATAATATAATCCTCTTAGTAGAGATTTAATATTTGAAAATTTAAAAAAATTATATAATATCTTACATTTATTATATAAAAATATTGAATTTTTTAGTTAGTATTTAAAATTTATGTAATTAGTCAATTTTATTTCATGTTAGAGAGGAATAACATTGTGCTTAAATAGCTGTAAATTATATATCGAATTTATTTTTTGATAAAAATATAAAAATGTAATTACTTTAAATTAACTATTGATTATCAATTAATTTAGAGAATGAGTTAATGCCGTCGTTAAAATTTATAAAATATTTTCCTTTCTTTTTTATTATTTCTTCTTCTTTATAAAAAAAATCAACAATTCCCGGTATATAGTAATAATAAGTTAAATTATTTTTATAATAATAATCTTTGATGTTGGTTTTGAAAATTAGATAATTTTGAGATTTATAAGGATTAGTTTTATTTGAATAAACTGAATTTATTAGATTTGAATTAATATAGAAATTAACAGAGCTTCCGCCATCTAAATTTAATACGTCCTTTATTTTGTTTCCCATTATTATTCTATCTAAAATAGTATCATCTAAAAAATAGGGGATATCATAAAGATTTAACCCTTTATTTCTTTCATAATTATAAGGTAAAATACAAAAGATAACTAAATTATCTAAACTATTATTATCAGTGATATTTGTAATTAATGTTCTAGCAGCTGGATTTATTATGTTGTTTCCATTTAAACCAAAAGCCTCTTTATCAACATCCATTATATAACTATAATCTTTATATATTAATGGTCCAGCTTGAACTAATATATCTATATCATACAATTTTTTTGTTGTATTTATTAGCTTTATAAACTCTTCTTTTATATTCGTTAAATAGTCAAAAATAGTAATTCTTAAATCTTTATTATCTTTTGGTGCTAATATACTAAAGTATCCTCTATTTGGTCTATATTCAACTGGGAAAGAAATAATATTATTATCATCTACTACTCCTGCAACTGTAAAATAATTTGAATCTTTTTTAGCAAAATATGTACCATTTATTGCTATGTAAAAATTATCATATTTATATACTAAGTTATCTTTGGTATTTAAGGAAACAAAATCTACTTTATAAGGAACTAAAAAATTGAAAATAATTATATTTAAAGCATTAGTTTTATTATTATAATTTGTAACTATGTAGTTGTTATAAAGATAAGCAAAAATTTTATTTGTACTTTTATCATAAAAATCTATTTTATTAATTAACTTAAAATAAAGTGGAATTTTTATAATTAAAGTATTATTATATAATTCTTTTTTTATTAATTTATAAGGAATTGGATAGTTTAAGGTTATTTTTATTTTAGTTAAATTAGCTGTTAAATTATCTTTATTTAATATTTTTACATTTTCTAAAGAGTTT
>JBMFOW010000076.1:0-7643 GCA_049969455.1 bacterium
GAAAATATTAATATTTGGTTTAGGTTCAATAGGTAGTTATTTAGCTTTTTTAGTAAAAAAAGGTATAGAAAATCTTGAAAATATAAAATTAGATTTACTAACTTATAATAAACGAGAAAGTAATTTATTTTTTTTAGATATTTTTAATGAGCAAAAATTATTAAATAAAATAAAAATACAATTAAATAATAATTTAGAAAATGAAATATTTGATATAGTAATAATAGCATGCAAAAGTTATGATTTAATTAAATATATAGATTTTTTACTAAGAAATAATATAAAATTTAATAATTTAGTATTAACTCAAAATGGAGTGGAACATGAGGAAGAAATAATAAATTATTTAAGAAATAAATGGAATATAGAATTTTTAAATATCTTCTTACTTACAATTTTAGCTCCTTTAAAACTAAAAGAAAATTCACTTTATATATATAATTATAAAAGAAACGAACTAGTTTTAAGTTCATATATTAACAAATTTAATAATGAAATTTTGAAATTAAAAGAAATATTAGATTTTAATGTAAATATACATTTATACTATGGGAATTATAATGATGTAAAATATTCAAAACTCTTGCTAAATGCAATAATGAATATTGTTCCTGCCTATTATAAAAAAGATATAAAAGAAACATATAAAGATTTTCAGGCAATTATAGATGAGAAAAATTTAATTAGTGAAATTTCCTGGTTTATAGAAAATTCTAATCTAAAGTTTTATAAATTTAAAAATTATAATACGAAACTAATAGCAAATTTATATAAAATATTACCTACTAAAATTATTTATTATATATATAATCAAGAATTAATAATAAAGAAAATAAGATCTAATAGAATTCCTTCATTTATAGAAGATTATGTAATAAATCCTAAAAAAGAAACTGAAATAGAATATTATTTAGGAAATATAATTAAAAAAGCTAAAAAATTAAACTTAGATTTAAATAATTTAAAAACAATATCAAAAATTTACGATAAATTAAAAGGTTAATATTCTTTTAAATAGAAAAATATATTAAATATATAAAAATAAACTTTATAAAGAAGGGGAAATGAGGATGAATTAATGATAAAATTTGCAATAGAAAGATGGGTAACAGTTTTTGTAGTTTCATTAGCAATATTTCTATTAGGTATTATCTCATTAACAAAATTAAACATAGAATTATTACCTGATATAAACTATCCATTAGTAGTAATAACTACAGTATACCCAGGAGCTTCTCCAGAAAGAGTAGAAGAAGACGTAACTAAAAAGATAGAAAATGCAGTAGCATTAGTAGAAAATGTAAAAACAATAACCTCAACAAGTAGCGAAGGATTATCAATTGTAAGAGTAGAATTTAACTGGGGAACAAATTTAGATTTTGCTATATTTGATTTACGTCAAAAATTAGATCAGATAAAAGACTCACTACCAGATGATTCTAAAACTCCATCAATAGTTAAACAAAATGTTAAATCAATCTTACCTGTAGCTTTTTTAACTTTAACAGGAAACGTAGATCCAAAATACTTAAGATTTTTAGCAGATGAAGTAGTATCTAAAAAAATAGAAGAAACCCCAATGATAGCTAGTACAACAGTATTAGGAGGGGCTAAAAGAGAAATTCAAATTATCTTAGATCCATTAAAATTATATAAATACAATATTTCAGTAAATTTGATACAAAACATAATAAAATCTAACAATATTTCTTTACCAACAGGATATATAACCTTAGGTAATAAAGATTTTACAATAAGACCTTATAGTGAAATAACAGATATTTCTGAAATAGAATTAGCTCCTTTAAAAGCTAATTTAAATGATATTATAAGGATAAAAGACATAGGTCAAGTTATAGATGGAATAAAAGAAAGAGAAAGCTATGCATTAAGTAATTTTAAACCAGCTACTTATATATTAGTATTTAAAGAAGCTGATGCTAATACAGTAAAATCAGTTAAAGAAGTTAGAAAATCTGTAACTAAAATCTCTAAATTTTTACCTGAAGGAGTCAATCTAAAAGTTGTATTTGGGTTTGATGAAAGAATTGAACCAATAATAAAAAATATTCAAGAGGAAGCATTTTATGCCACAATATTAGCTATATTTATTATATTTTTATTCTTACTTTCATTTAGATCAACCTTAATAGCTTCAATATCCATTCCTTTATCAATCTTAACAACAGCCGTAGGACTATATTTTAATAATACTTCTATAAATTTAATTAGTATAGGAGCAGTAAGCTTAGCTATAGGTAGAATAGTTGATGATTCTATCGTAGTTATAGAATCTATTATTAGAAATATTAAAAATAATGAAATAAAAACAATTGAAGATTTAAAAAATATAATAATAAAAGGAACAATAGAAGTTTTACCAGCTATAGTTGCTTCTACTATCACTACTTTAATAGTTTTTGTACCAATAATTTTTATTCAAGGCTTAGCTAGAGAAATATTTTTAGATTTTTCAACTGTTATAGTCTTAGGATTATTAGCTTCTTTAGCAGTAGCCACTTTTGTAGTACCTCCTTTGTTTCTATTTTTCTATAAAAATAATTTTAATATAAAGCATGAAAATTTTACAGATAAGATCATTAATAAACTAAATAATTTATATACTCCAATTTTAACTTTTTCATTAAAAAACAAAATATTAGTTTTAATAATAGGAATAAGTATTTTTATTTTTTCATTAATATTACTATCAAAAACAAAGAAAGATTTCTTACCAACTGGAGCTTTCCCAGTTATAAATGTACAAGTATATAATTCAGTAGGTGGAACACTATATGATACTTATGAAAAAGGATTAAAAGTATTAAAAATAATATACGATACCGTAAAAATACATAGTAAACCTTTAAGTGCCACTTTAAGTGCAGGTGCTGATAGTGAAGCAGTTAATTTTGTTGCTACAATATCCGGAGCCTCTACTATAAGTGCAATCGCAGAAACAAGAGTTAAATTTGATTCAAAAGATTTTTATAAATATCCACAAATGTTAGCAGAAATAAGACCAAAATTAACTGAAATTCCAGGAATTACTACAAATATAGCTGATACTTTTAGATCAATATCAGGATTAAGTCAAACAAAAGTAATAGAAGTCGTTTTTAAAGGAAATGATATAGATACTCTATGGAACATAGCTAATGACTTTAAAAGAGAATTCGAAAAAATACCTGGTTTAACTGATTTAGATTTATCCTGGAAAAAAGGAGTACCTGAATTTAGAGTAATTATAGATAGAAAAAAAGCAGCAATCTATGGCATAAACGCAATAGATATTGTTAATATACTTCAGGTTTCAAGTTCAGGAACATTAGCAGGAAAATACAAAGAAAGTGGATATGAATACGATATAAGAATAAAAATACCCAAACCAACTACAGAAGAAGAATTACTAAATTTACCCGTATTTTCTCCAGTCCTAAATAAAAATATACCACTTAGAAATATAGCAAACATTAAACCTGACTACGGACCAGTTGTTATTGCTCACTATGATAGAATCAGAAGTATTAGCATATACGGTAATAAATACCCTAATTATAGTTTAAGTGAAATATTATCAAATATAAAAAAAGTAATAAATGAAAAAGGATTACCAGCTGGATATACATATGAATTCAAAGGAGAAGAACAACAAAGATCTGATACCTTTATTGCTTTCTTTTTAATTCTCATACTAGGTATATTTCTAATTTATGCAGTTTTAGCAATACAATTTAACTCTATTATTCAACCTATAGTTTTAATGATGTCAATTCCTTTTGAATTAATAGGTGTAGTTATTGCTTTAAATTTAGCTAAATCTTCTTTAAATTTAATGTCATTAATGGGAATATTAATGGTAACTGGAATAGTAGTAAGTAACGCTGTATTATTAATAGATTATACAAATCTCCTAAGAAAAAATTATAATTTAACAAAAGAAGAAGCATTAATTAAAGCTGGAAACACTAGATTAAAACCTATATTAATGACAACTTTAGCTACTATATTTGCTATGTTACCCATAGCACTAGGCTTAAGAGAAGGAGGAGAACTCTTAAGACCTCTAGCTATAGCAGTAATAGGTGGATTAACTACTTCTACTTTACTAACTCTAATAATAGTACCTGTATTTTACTCATTAATAGAAGATATACAATATAAAATATTAAAAACTAAAAATTATAAATAATTAATTAGAGTGTTTAGAATCCCCTTATAAACCTTCTTGGGGAGTTATCCAACCAACATAACCTACTTAACACGAGGGGACTTAACCGCCCCCTTACCCCCCCCCTTTTGGTTTTATTTTTTAACTTAACTTACAGCTTAAGGGGCTTTGCCCCTTAAGAATCCCCATTGGGGGTTATCCAACCCCCAAACCCCCTTCCATTATTTATTCTTTTTATTTTAAAATTAACTTACTGCTTAAGGGGCTTTGCACCTTAAGAATCCTCACCAAGCCTTTTCACCCCTAAAACCCCTTTCATTTTTCTTATTTTTTAAACTTATCCCAATTTTTAATGAGCTTTTTTACTTAAAGAATCATCCCCACTAAGGAAATAATTCCTAAGTTTTTGAAGAGCTCTAGCTTGGATCCTAGAAATTTTTACCTGTATAGTATTAAGCTTCTTAGCTATTTCTTCCTGAGTTAATCCCTCAAAAAATCTCAAATTTATTACCATTTTTTCCATTGGATCTAACAAATTTACAGCATTATAAATATCTATTTTAGTATCAGTATCCAATTTTTCTGTTTTATCCTCAAGAAAATAAGATAAATTATATTTATCTTCATTATTATATTCATATTCTAGAGATAAATTTTTTTTATTTTTTTCGAACTCTAAGTATTCTACAATTTTTTCAGGAGATATACCAAGATATTCAGAAATTTCCTTAACAGTAGGCTCTCTTTGCAACTTATTTTTCAAAAAATTTATACCTTTAGAAATCTTAAAGTAATTATCATATATATCTCTTGGCATTTTTATGAGAAAATGATGATCTCTATAATATTTTTTGATTTCTCCAACTATCGTAGGAATAGCAAAATTTAAAAAACTAAAATTACTACCTTTTTCAGCTTTATTTATATCGAATCTTTCCAGGGCTTTTAATAATCCTAAAACCCCTACTTGTGTCAAATCTTCTAAATCATTTATATTCCCATTCCTTAAAGCTAAATATTTAATCAAAGGCAATAATAATTTTATTATCTCATCTTTATAAGAATTATCCTTAGTATAATAATATTTTTTTACTAATAAATCAATCTCCTGCTTATCAAATTTCATTATAATCTAAAAATATTAAATTAAAATAATTTACTAAAATAATTTTAAGGATAATATCTATAAAGCATCCTAGGAAAAGGAATAGATTGTCTTACATGATCTAAATTGCAAATCCAAGCAATTGTTCTTTCTATACCTAATCCAAATCCTGCATGTTTAACAGTTCCATACTTTCTTAAATCTAAATACCATTGATATTCTTTTAAAGGAATATTTTCTTCTTCCATTCTTTTTAAGAGCAATTCATAATCATCTTCCCTTTGACTACCTCCAACTATTTCTCCATAACCCTCAGGAGCTAAAATATCCATATTTAAAACAAACTCTTTACTATCATCTAACTTCATATAAAAAGGCTTTATAGATTTAGGATAATGAGTTATAATAACTGGTTTATCAAACAATTGAGAGATTTCAGTTTCTTCAGGTGCTCCAAAATCTTGACCAAATTCAAAATCAATTCCTCTTGATTTTAAAATATCTACTGCCTCTTTATACGTAATCCTATAAAATGGAGTTTTTATATTCTCTAATTTGCTTATATCTCTTTCTAATATAAACAACTCATATAAATTATTTTCTAAAACTTTTGAAACAATATAGCTAATCATATTTTGAGCAAGGTTTATAATATCATCCAAGGTAGCAAAAGCCATTTCAGGTTCAACCATCCAAAACTCCATTAAATGTCTTCTAGTTTTACTTTTTTCAGCTCTAAAGGTAGGTCCAAAACAATATACTTTATTAAATGCTAAAGCTCCAGCTTCCACATATAACTGCCCACTTTGAGACAAATACATTTTATCTCCAAAATAATCTATTTCAAATAAAGTAGTAGTCCCTTCACATGCAGCAGGAGTTAATATAGGACTATCAAACTCAATAAATCCTTCTTTATTTAAAAACTCCCTTATAGAATTTTTTATAGTATGCCTTATTCTAAGAATAGCAAACTGCTTACTACTCCTTATCCATAAGTGCCTATGATCTAATAAAAAATCTATACCATGTTCCTTAGGAGTTATTGGATAATTCTCAGTTTTATACAATATCTTTAAATCTTTTACAATTATTTCATAACCAATGAAAACTACATTAAAATTCGATTTACTTTTATCAAACTTTAATCTATTATTTTCTACAACAATTCCCTTAACTTCTATAACACTTTCTTGTGTTAATTTTTCAACAATTTCAAAAACATTTTCATCTACATTATTTTTTTCAACTACCAACTGTATAAAACCAGTTCCATCTCTAAGAACTATAAACTTAATTTTACCGCTACTTCTAACATTCCATACCCAACCCCTTAAAATAACTTCCTTATTAACTAAATTATTTTTCCTAATATCATCAATAGTAATTCCATCAAGAATTTCTATCATATTTTTTAGTATCTTATAAATTCTGGAAATATTTGTATTCCGCTTTTCCAGAAAAGCGGTTTTATATTTTTATTTTAATTTTTTCAATAATTTTTCTATTTTTTCATTAATTTCTTCAGGAAAAACAAACTTAGATATATTATAAATATATGGTGTTAATTTTAAAATATATTCAGAAGAAATAGAAGATAACAAATAATCCTTAAAAGGTCCATTAGTAGGTGAAATCGAAATTATTAAGAATATTGACCACCATATAAGAATACCTTTAATAAAAGCTACAAATCCACCTATAGTCTTATTTATTTGCCCTAAAAATTCACTGGTCTTTGAGTACAACTCCAATCCATAACCTATAGCTAATATTAAAAAAAAGGAAAGAAAAAATAAAATAATACTAACAATCATATAAAGATAACTATTTAAAGGAATATTAAAATAATGATTAATTAAATTTGTAAAAATAGAAGTTAAATTAAAAACAGCTACTATACTTAAAATAAGAGCAACAATATCTGTTAATTCTGCAATTATTCCTCTCTCATATCCTATTTTAAATATTGCTAATAAACTTAATACAACTATTATATCTACCATAACAAATACTATTTCCTTAAAATTTTATGTATTATACTAGCAATTAAAGAAGGATTTGCTTTCTTAGATACTCTAGAATATAAAATCAAATTTGATCCTAAGTTCTGTAAAATTAAATAACTATTAGCCAACTCTATTATTATATTATTTCCCTCTTCATTTATTAATGTATAAAATAATTGCAAATCCTTATAAATAGCTATTAAAGAAGAAACAATAAATTCATTAACTTCATGTGAAGAATCTTCTACTTCCTCTGTATCAATATTAATTAACATTACTTCTTCTACTGTAGGTATAGAACCTTTTATTTTAGATACCAAGTTAGCTAAATCTATCATTTTTTCTTCCCTCCTATTGT